>JAEDJV010000250.1 GCA_016296165.1 Oscillospiraceae bacterium
ATCATCGAAATCTTCCAGATAATCCGGTGTCATATAGCGATATACGGCATAAGCGATTCCTGCTACAGCTGCTACCGCGCCAATAATAGCCAGAATCCAGAGCACTTTGCTTTTTTTCTCTTTATCCATATCCCGCACGTCCTTTCCGAAACATAATTTGACTTTACAGTTATTATATCACCAATCCAACTATTTTACTATCAAAACTTTCCAGAATTCTCAAATTTAATATTTTTTTTAAATTTATTCTTTTTCAGATCCTGACCAGCTTTGCAAAGGTCGCATACCCGTCTTTAGGATTTAGCACCATGATTCTTTGAGAGTTTATATATATACGGATTTCGTCAAGTCAGCTTATTTGCTGGCTTTTTTTCATTTTTAAAAATTTGACAAATCTTTTTATTTACGCTTGCATAAATAGTGCCATGGTGTTATACTATAAGAGGGTGGTTCTATGGCTTATTTCTTAAAAAAATCCAATTACAAAAAAGGTACTTATCTTCAAATTTATGAAAGTTTCTATGATCCTGAGCGAAAAGGCAGCGCTCATCGTTCGTACAAAGCACTTGGGTATGTTCACGAGCTTCAGGCTAAGGGAATTGATGACCCCATCTCTTTCTATCAGGAAGAAGTTTCTAAATTAAACCAGGAGTTTCATGCTGCCCAAAAAGCAAAAAAGGCTCAGCAGATTTCTGATGAATCTCCTGAGAAACTTCTTGGTTATTTCCCGATGAAAAATATCAATGACAAACTCTCCGTCAAAAAGTATATCGATCTGATGCAGACTGCTACGGATTTCCGATTTAATGTTTTTGACATGATGTCTTCCCTTGTTTATGCAAGGCTTGTTCAGCCATGTTCAAAATCCAAAACGTTTGATGAAGTTATCCCGAAGCTGTTTGATTCCTATGACTATTCTTTGAATCAGCTTTATGATGGTCTTGAATATATCGGATGCGAATACGAAAAGATCATTGAGATCTACAATCACCAGATCCGGCAGTTCTATAAGTTTGACACTTCACACACTTATTTCGATTGTACAAACTTTTATTTTGAAATCGATAAAGAAGATGATTTCAGAAAGAAGGGACCTTCAAAAGAAAACAAAAAAGAACCGATCGTCGGACTTGGCCTTCTCCTTGATGCAAACCAAATCCCCATAGGTATGAAGTTATTCCCGGGTAATGAGAGCGAAAAGCCCGTAATCCGAAGTATCATTGATGGACTGAAAACACGTAACTCTGTATCAGGAAGAACCATACAGATAGCAGATAAAGGGCTTAACTGCTCTGAAAATATCTTCCATGCAGTAAAAAACGGGGATGGTTATATCTTTTCAAAGTCTGTGAAACAGCTTCCGGAAGCCGAAAAAACATGGGTGCTCCTTCCGAATGATTACAAAGATGTTAAAGATTCCAACGGTGATGTCTTATACCGGATGAAGGCATGCATTGATGACTTTGAATACAGAATCAAAGATCCCTCTACAGGACGGTACAAGGCTTTTAAGCTAAGGGAAAAAAGAATTGTTACTTATAATCCCAAACTGGCAAAAAAACAGATTTGTGAGATTAATAAAGAAATTGAAAAGGCAAAACTCCTGAAAGCATCCCAGGCAAAAAAATCAGAGTACGGAGACTGTGCCAAATATGTAATCTTTACTGTAGCAGATAAAAAAGGGAATGACACAGATGGGAAAGTAAAAGTGACCATGAATGAAGAACTTATAAAGAAGTCGCTTGAGCTTGCAGGTTATAACATGCTGGTTACATCTGAGATTTCCATGGCTGATAAGGATATCTACGATGCTTATCATAACCTGTGGAGGATTGAAGAATCTTTCAGGATCATGAAGTCACAGCTTGATGCAAGACCGGTATATTTGCAAAAAGAAGACACCATCACCGGACATTTCCTGATCTGTTATCTTGCGGTATTATTAACAAGGCTTTTACAGTTTAAGGTGTTAAAAAACAAGTATTGCTCCGAAGAGATATTTGAATTCGTTCATGAGTTTAGAGTTGCGAAAATATCCGATAGAAAGTTCATAAATCTCACCAGGGGAAACTCATTTATAAAGGGGTTTGCAGCACTAACGAATCTTCCTCTGACGTCCTATTTTTTGAGTGACGGGGAAATCAAAAAAATGCTAAGCCATAGGTTTTAATCCTTGGCTTAGCACCATTTTTTAATGCTCAACTCCCAAAGTCAGGTATTATAGTGGAGATGAGGCGAATTGTCA
>JAEDJV010000081.1 GCA_016296165.1 Oscillospiraceae bacterium
AAATGATTTGTTCGGATACTGTTGAAGAAAGAGAAACTGCGCTTGCAAAACTTGGAGGAAAAGCTGTCTGCTTTATGTCGGACCCTGATGTGGCTGAGGAAGCAAAGAAACGCGAAATAACAAGAGCCGCAGTTTCGATGGAAAAAGCATGTTCGTTTTCAGGAAACGTGATATTTGCGATTGGAAATGCACCGACTGCACTTCTTGAACTTGACAGGCTGATAAAAGAAGGTAAAGTAAATCCGTCTCTCATTATTGGAGTACCGGTAGGATTCGTGAATGTATGCGAATCAAAGGAAATAATAATGGAAAGTGGTGTGCCTTACATCGTAGCCAGAGGTAACAAAGGCGGAAGCAATGTGGCGGCTGCAATATGCAATGCTCTGATTTATAAACTTTACAGGTAATTTTTTCGGAGGTTAAAGATGGGACTTGTTCATATTTACTGCGGAGAAGGTAAGGGGAAAACAACTTGTTCGGTAGGACTTGCAGTACGGTTTGCTGCAACAGGAAAAAAAGTTCTTTTCTATCAGTTCATGAAAAATCAGAAATCCGGTGAGAGAAGTGTGCTTGAAACTATTCCGGAAATCGAGGTGTATAACGGCTACGAGATGCCGAAATTTTCATTTGCCATGAATGAAGACGAAAAGAATGAGGCAAAGTCAGTTTACGAAAGTGAATTTGAAAAAATAAAAAAACTTTCAGACAGCGGAAAATATGGTATGATTATACTTGACGAGATTATGTCATGTATATCATGCGGATTTCTTGACAGTTCAGCTGTTGCTGATTTCCTCAGGGATAAGGAGAAAAATCCCGAGATAGTTATGACAGGAAGAAATCCTGATCCTGAACTGTGCGAGCTGGCAGATTATATTTCTGATATCCAGAAGATTAAGCACCCGTATGACAGGAATATAAAAGCAAGGGAAGGTGTGGAGTTTTGAAAAAAAGAAAATATCCCTGTTGCCAATGACAGCGGGGATATTCTCTTTTTCATAAGGATTGCATATTTTTCAGATTGTTCTTTGCATATTCAATGATTCTTCCTGTTTTTATATTCATTGTACCGAGATCTTTAAGACAGCATATATATCCTTTGCATTTTTTCATAACCTCAATGGCTTTGTCAACAGACTCGTCAGAAACAGGTTCAAAGGCTTTTTCACTTATCACTTCTGAGGCAAGTGAACATGCGGTAAAATATTCCCTATCGTTTGTGTGAATTATTCCTGCTGCAAAAGGAATATTTCTGCGTCTTAGTTTTCTATACACATTTACAGCGCTTCCCCCACCGCCAATGACGAAAATCTCCGGTGCAGTTCCGGAAGCGGACAGTTCCGCCGAACCGTTTTCTTCGTTATAGTATCCGTATCTGATACCGTATAGCCTGCTGATGTAGTTATCTGAAAAAACTTCTTCAGGTGTACCGGTTCTGTCTGCTTTTCCGTTCTTAATGCAGATTATCCTGTCGGATACTTTCTGTGCGAGTTCCACTTCGTGCAGAGACATGATAACTGATATGTTTTTTTCGTTTGCGAGTTTTTCAAGTATCCACAGGAGTTCAAGTTTATGGGAAACATCAAGGAATGAAGTAGGTTCGTCGAGTATCATTATTTCCGGCTCCTGACAGACAGCTCTTGCAATCATAACCAGCTGCCGCTGACCGTCACTTATACATTCAAAATCAGTATCCTTAAGATATGATATACCCGTGAGTGCCATGGCTTCTTCTGATATTCTTCTGTCATCTCTGCTTAGGAAACCCAGCCGTCCGGTATAGGGGTAACGTCCGGATTCCACTACTTCTCCGCAGGTAATTAGTTCAGGTTCGGCTTTCTTTGTAAGGAGTACAGACATCTTTTTCGCTGTTTCCTTTTCATTCATTTCACGGCCTGGTTTTCCGTCTATCAAAACTGTCCCTGACAAAGGAGAAAGCTGGGAGGCGATAGTTTTCAGTACTGTTGATTTTCCGGAGCCATTGGGACCAATTAGTGTAACAATTTCACCAGGAGAAACCGATATGCTGAGTTCTTTTACGATTTCTTTTTTCGTATAACCGGCAGTAAGGGAAACCGTTTCAATTGAAAATATGTTCTCCATCTGACTTACCTCCTGAATTTACGGCTTTCACGTTTCAGCATGATAAATATGACTACTGGTGCGCCGAAAACAGCTGTAACTGAACTTATGCTCAGTTCTCTGGGAGCAAACAGTGTTCTAGCAATAAGGTCACTTACAAGGCAGAATACTGCTCCTCCGATAAATGAAGCCGGAATAATTACTATAGGTTTCGCAGTTTTAAAAAGTGATTTTGTCAGGTGCGGTACAGCTATCCCTACAAATGACACCGGGCCTGCAAATGCTGTAACGCATGCTGAAAGAATACTTGACAGTAGTATAAGAGCGATTCGGAATCTTTTTATGTTCACACCGGAATTTTCAGCGTAGGACTCACCGAACTGGTACGCTGACATAGGTTTTGACAGCATAAACGAAGCGATTAGTGATGTACCTGTTACTATTGCTGCGGTTTTTACATCACTCCAGCTTGTCCCTGAAAATGTTCCTGTTGACCAGTTATGAAGGTTTACTATATCTGAATCATCGGCAAATGCGATAACTATGTCTGTTACTGCTGAACAGATGTATCCTGTCATAACTCCGCTTATTATAAGAACCGACATTTTTCTTACCCTTCCGGACACAAGCAGAATAAATCCCATGGAGAGAAGTGAACCTGTAAATGCAGCAAATATCAGCGTGGCAGAGCCAAGTACAATGCCTCTTCCGAGAAAAAATATCATTACAAGAGCAACAACGAGTTTTGCACCTGAGGATATCCCAAGAACAAAAGGACCTGCTATAGGATTTGAAAAGAAATTTTGCAGCAGAAATCCGGATACCGAAAGAGCTCCTCCCAATATTGCTGCCGAAAGCAGACGGGGAAGTCTGATACCGAGAATTATATTTGATGTTGTTGCATCTGAAGGATTACCTGATAAAACACCGAAAATCTTTCCGGCAGTAAGGTTCACACTTCCAAATACAAGGTTTGCATACAGAGCCGCAATCAGCAGGATAAAAAGTAATGCAAACCCTGCTGTATATCTTTTATATCTTGTGTTTTTCATAAGTCCTGCCTCGTTATTATTTCACATGGCGGATGAAATTATATTCTCCGCATTTGTTTTCGTCGCTGAACATTTGCTTTATATCTGATATCATGTCAGCAGTTCCGCTTGTTTTCTGAAACATGTTCTGACCTGTGCACCATACATTGTTTTCCCGGACGGCTTTGAAGTCTCTGAAAAGTTCACTTTTTGAGATGAGCTGTTCTGTATTTTCTATTATACCGTCAATTGCGCTGTTGTAGATTATAAAATCGGCGTCTTTTGCCTTCAGATAAAACTCCTCCATCTGCATGTTCATGGTTGAAAGGTCATTGGCATCAGTATTCAGATCTTCATCGGTAAATATATATTTTCCGCCGGCAAGTGAAATCATTTTGGAGATATAGTCACCGGGCTTTCTTACGTTTACATATCCGTTGGAGGTGATGTAGAAAAAAACAGCAGTTTTTTCTTCTGTTACATTTTCCGGAGCTTTTTCAGAGACTTTTCTGAAGGTTTCAAGTTTTTTCTCGAAAAATGCATCTGCCTCTTCTTCTTTGCCCAGAATAAGACCGTATAGTTTTATCCATTCAGTTCGTCCCATAGGGTGTGATTCGTAGCTTGATCGTTCGGTAATTACTGGGATTTCCAGTCTTGTAAGCTGTTCTCTGACTTCCGGATTATGATTTATCATGGTAGATTCAACAGCAAGTGAACAGCCTTCAGAAATCAGAAACTCATAGTCGGGAGCACTGTACTTTCCAACATAGAAAATATCTTCATCTGAAACAGCTCTTTTTACATTTTCCAAACTCCAGTTTTCAGCAGATGTTGAAGTGAACTTTACTCTGTCAAGAAACCCGAGTTCATCAAAAAAATCCATTGCCGATGAGGCTGCAATGTAAATGTTGTTTTCCGGCTGTCTGATTACTGTCATTCCGCAGTTTGCACCATGCGCTTTATCGTTGTTTTCAGACGGAACGAGTAAATATTTTTCACCACCTGTGCTGATTATGGAACATCCGTCTGAGCATCTGTCAACTGAAAACTGTTCTGCATATTTGAGTTCCATTTTCCCTGTAATAGTGTGTTCATTTTCACTGGAATCTGTTTTTTGTGTGCTGCTGCAGCCTGAGAATAAAAACATACTGCAACAAATCAGAAATATTATTATTTTTTTCATTTTTTTGCTATTCCTGAAGAATTAAATCTGAGTGTGTATTCTATTTCATGAGGAGTACTCATAGCAGTGGTATCGGCAGACACCGGCAGGTCAAAGTCAAAAGAAACGACCGGAATTTCAAAAGCAGAGTTTTCTTCTGATTCAAGCGGAAGATACTTTTCGCCTTCCACGACCATATAGTCGTAGTTTTTACTGTTAAAGATTATCTTTGCTGTTACTTTTCCCTCTGTTACAGTTATAAGGGCAGGGGACTCAACAGATGCACGACCTGAACCGCCTGAAAGTGTAACATCAGCTGTATACTGACCGTCTTCAAGACCAAGGTCAGCAGCAGTTTTCATAGTACTTGAAGCGTATGCATTCACAGGAAGGGAATCGGCTCTGAATACAATTGTTCTGTCATACCACAGTTCTTTCTTTTTGCTGAACGCAGCACAGGAAATTTCCTTGTTGAGTGCTTCTACAGGAACAGTAAAAGAATGCACGCCGGCATCGTCTTCAGAATATTTGATATGTTCATCTTCATTCGCATTTTTCGCTTCATCTGCGGATCCCATGAATATATAAGCGTAACCAGTTCCTCCCATTGTGATTACAGCTGTCATTTTACCACTTTCAACTTTCAGTTCACATGCAGTAATATTGAACATAGGTGAGCTTGAATCAACCGCGATGCTGTACACACCATCCTTTATGCTTTCTGCATATACTGCCTCCATGCCTTCGTATCCGACTTTCTGAGGCGGAGCAGTTGCCTGTTCGGATTCAGCAGCCTGTATTGTTTCAGATACAGTAATGTCAGGTGTGGTTTCAGATAGTTGTGAATCTTCCGGTATATTCTGTGTACCGCACGAGGTAAATGATGATATCGCAATAATAAGAGCGAAAATAAACGTATAATATTTTTTCATAATTGATTCTCCTTAAAATCAGAAAAAAGACAGCAGGTAATATTATATGCTGTCTTTTTTATTTTTTTAGCTTAGTGTGTCAATTGCAGTCTGTGCGTGATCAACGTAAATCTTTCTTATCTCTTCGTTTTCACCAAGACCTCTCAGCAGACACTCGACTGTATAGCCCGCTTTTTCAAAAGCAGTCTTCCAGGAATCCTCCTCGTCTCCCGCCATGTCGTTGTTTGCATGGTCTCCAGCAACTACCATGAGAGGCTGAAGTATAACCCTTTTATAGCTGCCTGCTTTGACTTTTGAAAGAACGTCATCGAGTGTAGGTTCAGCTTCCACAGTACCGATGAAATAGTTTTTAAACCCGTCGGCTGTTAGCATATCCTGCATCTTCTGATATACCCCGTTTGCCTCCGCTTCTGTACCATGTCCCATGAAACAAATTGCAGTTTCACCATCATCATATTCTTTTGTCCAATCTGTAATAGCAAGTTCAACTCTTTTGAAGTCTTCATCACTTGTAAGGAGTGGCTCGCCAAATACAACTTTTTCAAAGGCATCAGAATACTGCGCAACTTTTTCGACGATTTCGTCATATTCAATTCCGTTCATAAGGTGTGTAGGCTGAATAACAAGCGTTTTTACTCCGTTGTCCGCAGCTCTTTTCAGCGATGCCTCAATATCGTCGATAAGAAAACCGTCGCGCCTGTTTACATGATTGATAATAATATTTGATGTAAAACCTCTTCGTACGGAGAAATCAGAGAAACTTTTTTCAAGTTCCTGTTCGATGGCACCGATAGTAAGACGTCGGCTGTCATTAAAACTTGTACCGAAGCTGAGCACAAGGAGTTCTTTTTCTCCGATACCATCCTGGTTTCTGATGTTGTCGAGTGAGGCATCTCCTGTGAAGTAATCTTCTTCGTCTTCAGCAGGTTCCTCTTCCTGTTTTTCAGCTGATTCTTCTGTGATTTCAGTTGTCTCCGCTATATCAACCTCAGAAGTTATTTCAGCTGTTTCTGATTGTTTCTGTACAACGTTGCTTTCATTTGGAGTGTTATTTTCACATGAAGTGAAAAGTGACACGCAGAGAGCGAGACAAAGGATGGATAAAGTTCTTTTTTTCATTTGGATTCGACCTTTCTTCGAATAAATTCTGAAAAGGTACATAAGTATTAGTGCAAAAAAACAGCTTTCCTCATACCAGAAGAAAGCATCATACAGACTCCATTAAGGGAGTTTAAAACAGTACGATCAATTCCTCGTGACCTGAAGCACTAAATCTGCTTCTGTACCAGCAAAAACGGCAGGTTTCCTGACTTGAGCATCTTCACATACAGCTGCCTTCCCGGACGTTATCCAGTGACCGCATCTGTACTTTGACAGATAACATTGCTGTCTGCTCCGCTTTCACAGTGACGAGATCGTACAGTATTTTCAACTGTTTCCCTTTTACCCTTATGGCTCTTTGCATAAGGCACCGTTTGCTTATTCAGTTAGGGTTGCAGTACAACCACAACTATATTATATCATGACATGCACCTGAACACAATATGCACGGTAAAAATAATAGTTTCAGGACTGGAGAATATTATTCTTAAAATAATGAAAATTATGTTGATGTTGTAATAAAGCAGAAAATCCCGTACATTTGTTGACTGAATCTTTTGATTGAAGTGTGTACGGTATATAAGCGAACAATCAGGAAATGGGTCGAACAATCAGTAGTAAAATCCAACCGTGAAATTTGTTTGTATAAAAAATCCACCCTGCTGTGCAGCAAGGTGGATTTTTAAACCCGATACAAGGTTTATTATAAATATACTGATATCAGATTATTCGTGGAAGAAGTAAGGAAGTGCATCATATACATAATGCCTTACGAATCCCCACCAGTGTGTCTTGCCAGGAGCTTCAAGGAAGTAGAAGTTACCCTTTGAGAAATCTGATGTGTATTTGAATACGTCTGTTCTGCTCTTAAGACTATTAATCAGAGGAACCATATTTCCGTATGCGATATCCTCTGTACCTGTAGCAGCAAGAATATATGTTGATTCTCTGTATTTTGAATTTTTAACTGCATTGTAAATCGCATCAGCGCCACTCCAACAGTGTCCGCTAAGAGGCATCAGATATGCAAAGTAGTCAATGTCATTGATAAGTACGTTCCATGTTGAACCGCCGCCCATTGAGAATCCGCCGTATGCTCTGTGCATTCTTGAGGCTTCAAGACCGGCTGGTGTTGTGTTCTCAGCATATGTTGAATACTTGCCTTCAACAAAAGGAACGATGCTTTCTTTCATTTCTTTCCATACTGTTTCAGCCTGACACTTGTTGAATGTAGGGGTTACAACTATCATTGGTTCAAGTTCACCGTTTGCAATCATATTGTCGAGCATGTAGTTGAACTTAACATCAGAACTGAAAATTGTATTTTCATTTTCTCCGCCGCCGTGCATAAGGTAGAAGATGTTGTATTTCTTGTTCTTATCATATCCTGCAGGGAGATAAACATTAAGAGAGTTGTTTCCGTTGATACCTGTATATGTTTCTTTTATTACCTGTCCGCCTCCGTTTATAGGATTGAGATAGCTGCCAGGTGCTTCTTTGAACGCGAGGTTTGCGCTGTAGTTAAATGCAGGCTTTTCCGGTTCCGGCGGAGTGTTATCAGGGAATTCGTTGATTATGCCGAGAAGATATTTCTGAAGGTAAACTGCATCTGAAACCTCTGTTACGGTGCTGTTATCAACATCAGCGTTGCTCTTTTCTGAATTGCTTCTGAATCCGTTAAGAATACCGTTTTTCATTAAAACAAGGTCAGCAACTGAAATTTTGCTGTCCATGTTAAGGTCACCCTTAATCTTTGTTGGTGTTACTGCGTCTGACTTAGGCCCCTCTATAACTGTTCCTGCAGGAGCAGCGATTGCGTCGTCTATATAGAAATCACATGTATCCTCTGTAGTTTCAGCGATTAAATAAAGACTTGTTGCGCCAGCCGGAATCTTGTAATTCGGGTTATAGAGCTGAACATATTCGCCAGGATTTGCTGAAGTCTGAGCAATTTTGTCGTACTTTACTTCATCGTCTGTATCTGTGTACTGGAGTGTGAGTTTGTATTCAACTACATCTTTTGCAGATGTACTACCGAAGTTTACACTAAATGCATATTCTTCACCAGCTTTGAATTTTGATGAGCTGAGTACTTTTTGTGCACCATTCCATGAAGCATCTCTTCCTGAAACAGAAAGCGCCTTTGCACCACTATATGCGTTATCTGATGTTACTGATACCGTAGCACCGCCTCTTCCTGTCCAGCTGTCTGAACCTTTTTCAAATGTTCCATTGAAAATATATCCGTTATCATCTGAAGGCTCATCAGGTATATCTGAAATCAAGGATGAACCGAACTGCCACCAGTCAACGTTGAACAGAAAACCACTACCGCCATTAAACACAAGGTAAAGGTCATGAACACCCTGAGCCCCCTTTACTGTACCGCTTACTTCCTCCCAGTTCTGCCATCCGCCTGTTCCGGATACAGTTGCAGTACCCACAATAGGTCCTGTCTTACTGTCAAGGTGAAGTTCAATCTTTCCGCCGCTTGTATTTGAAGCAGCGCTTACAGTAAATGTTTCGGCACCTTCGCGGAAATCAACACCTTTGAGCTTGATATAGTCTCCGGCTTCTATATGTCCGATGCATGCTCCGCTTCCGTCGTTATTTCTCTCGACTTTGACACCTTCACTCCAGCATATTGTTTCTGCTTCGACTCTTTTATACGGATTGAGATATTCGAGCTGCTCAGGTCCGTCATTTGTCATTGAGAGGAGAGGAATAGAACCGTCCGCATTAAATGAAAATTCTTCTACAGCTGCACTTCTGTTAAATGTACCGCCGCCTGGCAATCCGTTCTTATGGTAGAAGAAATATGAATGATCCTTATAGTCAATAATGCCGCCATGAGTCGTGAAACAGTTATGAGGTTTCATAATCTGTCCGCCGTATGTCCATGGTCCTGTGATCGAAGGAGCCGTGGAGTATCCCATACTCTCACCGCCGTCACTACCATAGAATGCAGCATATACCAGATAGTACAGATTGCCATGCTTTGTAATCCACGGACCTTCACCGTATGACGATTTCTTGCTGCTTGGACCGAATGCTTCTTTTGTCATATCAAACTTCTTTATCTCGCCGTCAAGGGTGATCATATCTTCTTTAAGTTTAACATAATAACATGTAGGGTTGCCAAACATAAGCCATGCCTGACCATCATCGTCAATCATGACTGTAGGGTCGATATAATCCCAGTTTGGTCCCACAAGAGGTTTGCCGATTGCATCTTTGAAAGGTCCTGTTGGAGAATCACCTACGGCAACACCTATTACACGTCCGCCGCCTGACGCATTTTCAGCTGTAATGTACCAGTAAAACTTTCCGTTGCGTTCAATACACTGTGAAGCCCACAGAGAATTTTCCTTGGCCCATGAGAATACTGACTTATCCATAAGACAGCCATGATTTGTCCAGTTCTGCATATCAGTCGTTGAAAATACCTGATAACCATCCATGTAGTAAAAATCATTATTTCCGTCTCTGTCACGTCCGGTGTACACGTACAGTGTATCTTCATATACCATCGGGGCCGGATCAGGTGTGAATGCAGTCTGACAAATCGGATTATCTGCACTTACAGTAATTGCAGAAGTTCCTGCGAGACCTGCCGCTGCGATAAGTATTGATGACACATACAATGCTAACTTTTTCATCTTCATTATAACTCCTTCCGATTTAATCAGATAACTTTTGCAGGGCGTTATCTGAGATTAAAACCATTAATACTTTACACAATTTTTGTTTTGTTCACCAAAACTATACGTTTGATTACTTAAAATTATATCATAAGATAACGAATATTGCAATGTGTTTTGCTGAGATTATTAATTAATCGCATATTTTTCGTGAAATTTACGATTTATTAATTATATATATATCTAAAACAGCAAAAATATAACACGATTACTGCACGTGCATCAGTCAACGCTGTATAGAATCTGCCAAGTGTAAAGACGAAAATCTGCCTGGATTTGCACTCATGGAAGAAAGAGACACTCTCATATGTACGAAATGATTGCAGGGGAGAGATGTGAAAGAAAAAAAGATTAATTATTCTGAATGTAATTTTTTTATTCAAAATAATTTTATCACCAGCAGAATTATCGATAGCACGGCTCTTGCGGAACTTTTCATAAAACTTCGCTATGATCAGGATAATCACAAAGGACGGCAGAACTACTCCGAGTGTTGCACAAACAGCACCGAGTGTTCCAGCGGTACGGCTGCCTACAAAGGTAGCAGCATTGATCACAACCGGACCCGGTGTTGATTCTGCTATCGCAACAACTTCAAGTATATCATCCTC
>JAEDJV010000251.1 GCA_016296165.1 Oscillospiraceae bacterium
AAATGATGTCCGATTTTGCATCTGCCAGTACAGAGTATATGAAGAGATAAATATTTAAAACGAGAAAGCTTTGGAAGAAAAGCGATGGATGGAACAAATGCCGAAGGGAAGTTGATAATTAAACAAGGGTTCGATTGTAAACATGAACCAGTAACGCTATAATTATAGTGAGAACAGGAGGATTGATATTTATATCACCAAAAGCATATTCGTTGAAGTAGGAATGAAACATAGAAGTTTATAACTTTTTATAAGTTTTCAGTAACGGATTAAGAGAGAAGGCATATTATGGAAGATTCTTACGTATTACAACTGTTAAAACCAAAGTTTAAAGATTTTTATTTATGTTTCTGCGGATTTGCAGAATGTGAACCATTACATAGCTATGGACCGGCTACAAGACCGAATTATATTTTGCATTATGTGATGAAAGGCAAAGGAATCTATCAAGTCGGAGAAACGAAATATCATTTGAAAGAAGGGCAGGCTTTTCTGATCGAGCCGGAGAGTCTGACCTTTTATCAGGCAGATAAAAAGGATCCATGGTCTTACCTTTGGGTAGGATTTGGTGGTACGGAAGCACAGAGATTTGTCAGAGATCTTGGACTGAACAGTCGTCAGCTTACGTGCGAATGTGAATATGGAAAAGAGCTGAAAGAAATTGTATTTGAAATGCTTCAGCATACGCATTCAACTGTGGAAAATCTTTACTATCTCCAGGGAAAATTGTATCAGTTTTTCTCCGTGCTGGCTCGCGGGATTGAAATTCAGCAATATGCAGATGATACAAAAGAAAGTATACATGTGCAGGAAGCAATTGCCTATATAAAGAATTACTATTCACAGAAAATTACAGTGGAAGATATAGCTGATTATCTGGCACTTAACCGAAGTTATTTATATACAATATTTATGAACAGTCTCGGGATCTCGCCAAAAGATTTTTTGACGGAATTTCGAATTTCCAGAGGAAAGGAGAAGCTCACACTTACAGATCTGTCCGTGGAGGAGATTGCAGTTTCCTGTGGCTATCGCAATTCCCTTGCTTTCGGTAAAGTATTCAAGCAGAAAATGGGAATGACGCCGACCCAATATCGTAATGATAACAGAAGGGCTGCCCGAGAACGATTGATCAGTGCACAAAATGAACTGAAAGAATACAAGAAACATAAAACAATTTATGTAGGAGACATCGAAAAAGAATAGACGAAATGTTGAAAAAAGGCATCCGATACCTAACATTTAGGATATAACTCTTAACAAAAAGGTATAACGGATGTCTTTTTTTCTACGCTATACTTGTATCAACGAACATAAGGAACAAGTGCACAAGTTTCTTCACCCAGATAACAAATAATCAAAGGAGTATTAGAGGAGGAGACTCATGGGAAATCAAAAAGAAACTCAGAAAAATCCGCAATATAAATATGCGTCTACAAGAGAAAAATTGTGCTTTGGAATTGGGGCAATCGGTAAAGATGCGATTTGTAATTTAGTAGGAGCATTTTTAATGCTTTATTTTACAGATACTTTGTATCTGGCACCGGCATTTGTCGGCGTACTGTTTTTTGTAGCAAGAATATGGGATGCGATCAATGACCCGATGATGGGAATGATCGTTGACAATACACATACACGTTTTGGTAAATTCAGAATCTGGCTTGTAATCGGAACATTAGTAAACTCAGTTGTATTTGTTTTGTTATTCCACAGCTTTAACCTGTCAGGAACAGCATTGTACGTATATGTATCCGTTATGTATATCTTATATGGAATGACTTATACGATCATGGATGTCCCTTACTGGTCATGGCTTCCGAACTTGACAAATGACCCGCACGAACGTGAGAAAGTATCCGTAATTCCAAGATTTTTCGCAAGTCTTGCAGGATTTTCAGTAGCAACATTTGGGCTTTATATTATCAACTACCTGAACAAAGTTGCAGGCGAGAGCAATCTCTACGCAGAAAAAGGATATACACTTTTCGCAATCATTATCGCAGTTATTTTCATCGTTACAATCGGCATTACTGTATTTAATGTAAAAGAGGAACCAACATTAGGTACATCAGCAGAAAAGACAAGTCTGAAACAGGCATTTCAGGTAATTGTAAAAAATGATCAGCTGCTTGCATTTATCGGATTACTTTTGACATTTAACCTTTGTACACAGATTGCAAAAAGCTTTGCTGTGTATTATTTCAAATGTGTATGCCACGATGAATATCTGTATTCTAT
>JAEDJV010000082.1 GCA_016296165.1 Oscillospiraceae bacterium
AGACAATAAAAAAACGCCCTTTTGGGCGTTTTTTTATTTAATCAGTTTCAAGTCTGACCACATTATCAAAAAGAGCATAAAATTTTGGAGGGATGATCTTGTTCATATGGCATTTTCCGAAAAACCATTTTTTAAAGTTACAGTCAGTTATGAGTTGTTCGAAGAAAGTATCCGTTTCAAGCCGGTGCAGCATGTCAAGATCGAGACATTTTTTTAATGACTGGGGAGGTTCATGTGTAATTATGTAATCAACAGTACCATCATGGGCAACAAGATTTCTTACACCCTCTTCCACATCTGCTACAGTTGGCTGTTCCTGTTCGTACCATGTATGAGTTTCACGTCTTATGTCAATATCCTGACTGTGTCCGCCTCCGAATGTAAAAAATTTTTTCCCCTCTATCGTATAAACCTGGCCTCTTTTCATGTGGACAAGGTTACCTGAAATATGCCTTGCAGTTCCGCCGTTCCAGGAAATATCCGGATACTGCTCGAGGAGAGTAAAGTTTTCATGACAGCCGTCAATAAAAGCTACATTGTATTTTAAATCTCCGATTTTTTTAAGAATCTGATTTTCAGCACGACTTCCATCCCATATAAATCCAAAGTCACCGCATACGATAAGCGTATCATCCCTTTTGATTTTACGCGTAATAGAATCTTTGAATCTGGAGAAATCTCCATGGGTATCACCGGTTATATATATCATTTTATCACCTTTTAAATAAATAATTGTGCGAAAAAAATATCACTACACTATTTTATCATAAAAACTCGGATTCGTAAATATTTTATTTAATTTTTGTGAATTTTTTTATTGAAACCTCTTTTATTAATAAAAAAAATTTGTTATAATAGATGTGTATAAAATAATTAAGATTTCCGGAGAGATGCAAAATGAAAAGAATAATTAGTATTTTGACAGTGATAGTGGTTATGCTGAATTTTGTTGCACTTACAAAATCCCAGACTGTGAAGGCAGTTTCATTCCTTCCGCCTGAGCAGTTATACAGTGATTCGGCAGTCCTTTATAATCTTGATACGCAGACTATTGTTTACGAAAGAAAGCCTGACACCAAATGTTTTCCGGCTCAGCTGACTCAGATAATGACAGCTATTGTCGCAATTGAAAAAGCTCCGAGCCTTGATTCAGTAATAGAATGTCCGGCAACTATATTTGACGAGTTTGAAGAGTACAGAGCAAAATACTCTGACGAAGATTCTTATAATGAAGTTACGACCTGCGGAATAGAATCAGGTGAGCAGCTTAAGATAGAACATCTCTTATATGCTATGCTCCTCAAATCATCATGCGAAGCTGCCTCAACAATTGCATATAATATTGGTCAGGGAAGCATACAGAATTTTGTAAACATGATGAATGAAAAGGCAAAGGCTATCGGAGCAGAAAATACACATTTCACTAATCCTCATGGTCTCTATGATGAGGGACAGTACTCAACAGCGTCAGATTTGCTGAAAATTACAGAATATGCATTAAGTCTTCCTGGATTTTCAGAAATCGCAGGTACATACAGTTATTCAACAGGCCCTACCAATATTCATTCAGAAGGCATTGAAATGAATAACGTAAACTTAATGATGAACCCGGAATCAATGTACTATTATGAACACTGTAAAGGTATAAAAACCGGTAACTCTGATCAGTCCAAACGCTGTCTTATTTCCAAGGCTTCACATGACGGTCAGAATTATATTGCCGTACTTCTCGGAGCGCCGTTTATGCTTGACGATGATGGTGACTATAAGTTTACTCATCTGATAGATGCAAAAAAGATATTTGAATGGGCATTCAAGTACATAGAGCACAAAGTAGTACTTGACGCTGCAAAAGAAGTAAGTACCCTTAAGATTAATTATGCCAAGGGTAAGGATTATATCAATTTAAAACCTGTCAGCAACGTAAAATGTATGTGGGATAAAACAAAGGATATATCACTCATAGACACTACAGATATAGAGTATGTATATGAAGAACTGAATGCACCTGTAAAAGCCGGAGAAAAACTCGGAACACTTAAGCTTACCTACCTTAAAGAAGAAATCGGAAGAGTTGATCTTGTGGCATATAGTGACGCTGAGCTTTCGTATGTAAAATGTTCTATGGCTATTCTTGATTCATATTTTACTTCTTCTGCTTTTAAAACAGCAATACGTGTTGCCTGCGGACTTACAATTATATATCTGGTTATCGCAGCTTATACAATTAATTTAAGAGCAAAAAGGCGACGTGAAAAAAGAAGAGCCAAAAACAGACAGGAATAATAAAAAAACACAGAGAAGATCATTAGCCCTATCCTAGTAATTATAAAAAAACCGGTATCGTTCTGATGCCGGTTTTTTGTTTGAAGATGAAGCTTAGTCAAAAAGTCATGTTTAAAAATTTTCACACTTTACATAAGCCCCTGTACTTATAATTTATTGCTGAAAAGTAACAAATCGAAGAAAAAGTGCATATATTTTTATTGAAAAGCTTGACTATTTTATGAAAATAAGATATAATAAAATTCGTTGGTCTTAACGGACAGGATATGACTGTTCATCAGGAAGTTTACCTGTCATCCAGTTTGCATTTATGTTTTTTCTGCTGGCAAAACTGCCTACGGGAAGATCGCATAGTTTCTCAATACTGGGATCAATTTCGCAAAGTTCACCGATACTTATTATTACTGCGTCTGTGTCTTTGTGTTCAGAACTGCAGAGAAACTGCCAGTTGTTATCGTCAAAGTGATGTGTTACAAAAGTTATTGGTTTTTCGTCCTCAAGAACATGACAGCATGTAAAACAAAGCATGCCTGGTCGATTGGAAAATGGAAAATAAGCCATAAGTAACCTCCGTTTAGTTTTTTTTACTATAATATTATACTATAATTTTAAAGTATTAGCAATATACATAGTAAAAATACAAAAACAAAGTATAATCCATACAAAAAATTTTAACCGTTTTGTAAGTTTTGTAGTTTGTAACGGGAAAACGGATATGATTTGCACTAAAAACATTAAGAAAACTTGTGCATATTGTTCAATAAAGATAACAATTTAGTATTATTCATTGACTTTTGCGGTATTCTGAAGTATATTATTATTAAAGACAAACGTTAGGTTTAAACCAAAAATAAATTTAACGGAGTTCTAGATGGTTTCAATTAAAGATGTAGCAAAAAGATGCGGTGTTTCTGTTGCTACTGTCAGCAAGGCACTTAATGACTGCAGCGATATCAGTTCGGCAACTAAGCTCAGGGTAAAACGGATTGCTGATGAGATGGGTTATTTTCCAAATCTGCAGGCTAAGGCACTTAAGACAAGTAAAACAAAAACAATCGGCATTATTTACTCAAACAGATTGGGAAACGGATTAAAGCAGGTTTATTTTTCGTCTATAATAGAGAGTTTTAAGTCAGCTATAGAAGAAGATGGATATGACTTGATTTTTATCGGTTCCAGGATGTCAGAAGAAAAAAAATATACATATTATGAACACTGTAAACATAGAAATGTAGACGGAGTTCTGGTTGCGTGTAGTGATTTCTATGACAGTTCAATATGCCAGTTACTTCGAAGTGAATTGCCTGTGGTAGTAATTGATTTCTTTTCGAAACGTGATTATTCAGTTTGTTCTGATAACCGTCAGGGGATGAGAGATATTCTGGAGTACGTTTACGATATGGGTCACAGAAAGATAGGTTATATTTACGGAGATACATCGCAGATAACAACTGTGAGACTTGATACCTTTACAGAAACAATGAAACAGCTTGGTGTACCTGTTGTGTTTGACTATGTAAAACAGGGAAGGTACAACGACATCAGACTTGCGCAGAAGCTTACTGATGACATGCTTTCATTGTATGATCCGCCTACCTGTATTATTATGCCGGATGATGTGTCGGCTCTTGGTTCATTTATTGCCGCAAGAGACCGGAACTTAAGGATACCGGATGACTTATCGGTTGTAGGATATGACGGGATACCTTTTACACAGATTTCGGGACCTGGTCTTACTACTGTATATCAGGATACTGATGAGATGGGGAAAAGGGCGGCTGAACTTCTGTTAAGCCGGATTAGAGGCGAAGAGATCTCGGAAGTAAGGATGCATACCATGGTTGAAACTCAGCTTATTAAAGGTCATACAGTAAAGAAAATGACCATTTAATTAATTTTATTCGCTTATTATATTTAATATAAATATAATATAATCATTAAGGAGGAAAATTTAGAAATGAAGAATTTTAAGAAAACATTAGTATTACTTGCAGCTCTTGCTCTCTCAGCAACAGCACTCTACGGTTGTGGCGAAGACAAGCAGTCTTCAACAGCAACAAATGATTCAAAGGTTGAAGATTCAAAGACAGAAGATTCAAAGACAGAAGATTCAAAGACAGAAGATTCAAACACAGGTTCAGAAGACGGCGAAAGCCCACTTACAATCCTCTGCTGGAACGCAAACGACAGCAAGCCAATGGTTGACTTATTCTGTGAAAAGACAGGTACAGATCCTTCAAAGATCGTAATCCAGAACTTTGACGTAAAAGGTGAAGAGGCAGCTGAAACGTACACACAGTATCTTTCAAAAGAAGAAAACGACGCAGATATCATGTTCCTCGAAGCTGACTGGTGTCTCCAGTTCATCAACGATGACAGCTATACACTTCCACTTTCAACACTTGGATACAGCGAAAGTGATTTCAGTGACATTTATGGATACGTAGTTGAAACAGGTAAGTCAACAACAACAAAGGAACTCAAGGGTATTTCATGGCAGGCTGCAGCAGGCGGTTACTGCTACAGAGAAGACCTCGCTGAAGAATTCCTCGGTGTAAAGACACCTGAAGAGATGCAGGAAAAGGTTAAGGACTGGGATGCATTCCTTGCAACAGCTAAGGAACTCAAGGAAAAGAATGGTCCGGCTATTACTGCTACACTCGGTGGTGTATGGCAGGTTTACTCAGGTTCAAGATCTACAGCCTGGGTTGACGCTGACAACAAGCTCGTAGTTGATGACTACTGCACAAAGTACACAGAATTTGCTCACGAACTCTGGGCAAATGAATATGTAACACACGTAACACAGTGGTCACCTGAATGGAAGCCACTCGGTACATCAGGCGATACACTTGGTTACTTCGTATCAACATGGGGCTTTGGTCCAACAATCCTCGAAGAAGCTGCTGGCGGCGACACAGAAGGCAACACAATGGGCAAGTGGAAATGTATCGTTGGTCCTTCAGAATTCTACTGGGGCGGTACATGGCTTGCTCCTTCAGCAAGAATCAACAACAAGGAACTTGCTAAGGAATTCATCGACTTCTTCACAATTGACGAAGAAGGCGCTAGAGCATATGCTGAAAAGCAGGGCGAATACATGTCAAACAAGAAGGTTATGGAAGCAATCATTGCTGACGGTAAGTACGAAGGTGCTCCTGTACTTGGCGGACAGAACCAGTTCGTAGTACTTAACGAAGTTGCTAACGGTATCGACATGAAGGATAAGATTACTCCATATGATGCTGTAATCAAGAGTGAATTCTCAAATGCAGTAAACGAATATTGTGATGGTACTGTAGATTCAGTTGAAGAAGCTATGAATAACTTTAAGACAAATGCAGCTGCTAAGCTCGGCGACGAAGTAATAGTAGAATAATAGTCTTTGATTATTTAAGAAATTAACAGTTTAAACATCCACACATCCTATAGAGTGAACAACTCTATAGGTGTGTGTTGTGTTAACTGTATATCTCAAATTTTTTCCTGGGAGGGCTTTTTGAGAATGAAATCGAGTGCACAAAACAAAATTCGTTCTATTAGCTATGCTAAGTACGGATATTATTTTATTCTGCCTTTTTTTATAGTTTATTTTATTTTTTCGTTAGTACCACTCATTAATACCTTTAGACTTAGTGTTTACGGTAATGCCAGTAATATAGATACTTTTGTCGGTCTTGAGAACTTCAAAACTATATTATTCGGGGGAACAGATTTTAAGAGCAAAGGTATTCATGAAACAGTATTCAGAGACTTTGGTAATACACTTATACTATGGTTTGGTAACTTTATACCACAGTTAGCTTTATCTTTACTTTTAGCAGTATGGTTTACAGATCTTAATCTTAAGATAAAGGGTAAGACTTTCTTTAAGATTGTAATGTACCTGCCTAATATCGTTACTGCTGCTTCTGTAGCTGCTTTATTTACGATGTTATTCTCAAAAACAAAGTATGGTCCTATAAACAGCATGCTTTTAGATATGAAATTGATTGATGAACCAATCAACTTCCTTAAGGGTCAGTGGCAGTCAAGAGGTGTTATCATGTTTGCCCAGACATGGATGTGGTTCGGTAATACTATGATTATGCTTATGGCAGCTATTATGGGTATCAGCCCTTCACTTTTTGAAGCTGCTGATATAGACGGAGCTAACAGCAGACAGGTATTCACAAAGATTACACTTCCACTCCTTAAGCCGATGGTTGTGTACACAATGATAACATCCATGATTGGTGGTCTTCAGATGTGGGATCTTCCTTATCTCTATAAGGACGGCTCAGCGTCGAACAAGTTTACAGAAACAATTGCGGTATATATCTTTGACGCTTTTCATAAGTCACCATATAACTACGGAAATTCAGCTGCTGCTTCAGTTATTCTTTTTGTTATTACTTCTATTCTTGGTTCAATTTGCTTTGCTATGAACGTTGATAAGGAAGCTCAGAAGAAGAAGAAAATGATCAAGGAAGCTAAGAAACTTGCTAAACTTCAGAACAAGTCGGCATTCGGAGGATTTTAATTATGAATACTAATAAAGATAGCTACGCAGCTAAGGTGCGTATGAAGTCTATAGGAGTAATGGTAGTCCTCATAATACTGACTATTATATGCTTACTTCCTATATGGATATTGTTTGTAAATGCAACAAGAACTTCTTTGGTTATTACTACTGAAGGTCTTACATTTATTCCTAGCAATTATTTTATTGAGAATATAAAAGAAACAGTCAGACTTAACGAAGTCGGAAAGATTAGTTATAGTGCATGGATAGGTTATAGAAACAGTTTTATAATCACGGCGTGTGCTACTGTTCTTACAGTTTTCTTTGCGTCACTTACAGCATACGGACTTGTTGTATATGATTTCAAGATGGCAACTCCTGCATATACATTTATTCTTGCTGTAATGATGGTTCCTGTACAGGTTACATCAGTTGGTTTCGTACGTTTCATGGGTACACTTCATCTTACTGATACATACTGGCCGCTTATTCTTCCGGCTATGGCTGCACCTGCAGTTGTATTCTATATGCGTCAGTATATGAAATCATCCTTCCCGCTTGATATTGTTGAGGCTGCACGTATTGATGGTACAGGTGAGTTCAGAACATTCCTTACAATTGGTCTTCCAATGATGAAGCCGGCTCTTGGTGTACAGGCGATATTTGCATTTATTGCAAACTGGAATAACTTCTATACACCTTCAATGATTCTTATTTCCAGAGAGTTCAAACAGTATACAATGCCAATGATGGTTCAGTCAATTCTTTCTAACGATAAGCTTTCTGACCAGGGTGTTAGATATACGGCAATTGTCCTTTCTATTATCCCTATCATTGTAATTTACTGCTTACTTTCAAAAACTATTGTTGACGGTGTTGCAGAAGGTGGCGTTAAGGAATAATAATTATTCGTACATAAAACTGTCGGATTCATTTCCGGCAGTTTTTTATATACCCAAAATTTTATATCCAAAAAATAAATCCCTGTTTAACAGGGATTTATTTTTTGGATAATAGTGATAGTTTACTGATAAAGTATGATATAATAAATAATAAAAGATTTATAATTACAATTGTGGAACCGGTAGGCGAATCAATAGAATACGAAAGAGCCAGTCCTGATATAAAACAGAATGAAGAAACAACAGCTGATAGTATAACAACTGATTTGAAACTTTTGCAGATGTGCATTGATGTAAGAGCCGGAAAAATAAGAAGTGATGACATAAGAAGCGCTCCCATAAGCCGCATGCCTATCACAGTTGTAATTGCAGTCAGAAAGGCTATAAGCATGTTGTAAAAATCAGCATTAATGCCGGTAGCCTTAGCAAAAGATTCATCAAATGTAATTAGAAATACACGGTTGTAAAACAGAATAAACATAGAAATAACAATCAGGGAAAGGATAATACTAAGTATAAGATCATCATTACTAATAGAGAGAATACTTCCAAACATATAGCTGTTAAGATCGGATTTGATGTTGGAAGAACAGGAGTTGATAAAAACGCCTATTGCAAGAGAGCTGCTTGAAATAAGTGCTATAGCTGCATCTCCGTTTATTTTACTGTTCCTGCTAAGTTTTAGAAGAAAAAAAGCTGCAATAACAATAACAGGAATGGAAAATTTTAATGGTGCAAGATTTAAAGCTGCTGCAACAGATATGGCACCGAATCCTACATGTGAGAGACCGTCACCTATCATGGAAAACCGCTTTAATACAAGGCTTACACCCAGCAAAGAAGCTGAAAGTGTGACAAGCAGTCCTACGATTAACGCTCGTTTTAGGAAATCATAGTGCAGCAGGTCATATAATAAATCTATCATATAGATAAAACACATCCTTTAAGAAGAAATAGTTCAATTTATAATTATACATTGAAAATAAAAATATGTCAAGTGAATATATTTTATAAAAAACAGAAAAAAAACAACAGAAGAACAACAGAAATTTAGAATATTTTTTTTGAATGTAAACTTTAAAAAAATATATTTGTGTAAAAGATATAAAATTGAAGTTGAAAAACGTAATTTTATAAAAAGAGTTGCAATTATTGCGAATTTGATTTATAATAGATATAGTTAATGAATTCTAATAGGAGGGACATTATGCCGATTACCTTAATTAAAAATACAAAAGACAATGCAATGCATGGCAGTGATAACGACAGATATACTGGCTGCAGACTTAAGATGCAGAATGGAAACTGGTATACAAGGGAAGGCGAATTGAAAGATATTACAGACCTTACATGTGAAAGGTGTAAGGAAGTATTTGCTACAAAGATGATTCGTGAGAGCAATCGTGAAGAATCAAGAATTGCTAAAGAAGAAAAAAAGCGTTTTCAGAGAGAAAAGAAACTGGGCAAAATCAAAGAAGCTACATATGAAGAATATATACTGAATCGTGAATCAGAGGCATCTGCAAGACGTGACAGTCATAAAGCAGATGACACATCAGCTTCTCTTAAGATGCTTAGGGATATGGTTCCGGAATCACAGGTTCAGCAACCACAACAGGAAGTACAGCCACAGAGTATGTTTAATCCATATGCGCAGCAACAACAACAGGTAGTACCACCACAGAACATGTTTAATCCGTATGCGCAGCAACAACAGCAGGCAGTACCACCACAGAACATGTTTGATCCGTATGCACAGCAACAGCAGCAGGCAGTATCACCACAGAACATGTTTGATCCGTATGCGCAGCAACAACAGGTAGTACCACCACAGAACATGTTTGATCCGTATGCGCAGCAACAGGCAGTATCGCCGCAGAACATTTTTGATCCATATGCACAGCAACAGCAGCAGGACATTGCTTCGGTAAATCTGTCCAAATCTGTTCAGAATATTCCGGAAATGAATGAAAATCAGCAGGAGAGTACACCGGTCGCTGATGACGGCCCGGTACCTTCATATCAGGAATATGTCAGAGGCGGTGGAGATTCAGTTACCTCATCTCCAGCCAAATCCTCCAGCCCTGCAGCAAATGATGATTTCCTTGCACAGTTTATGATAAACAAAACACCTGAGCCAGTGCAGGAAACAGTAACACCATCTGTTACTGCGGATAACATCCTTAATTCTACAGATGACATTCTTTCACAGTTTAATATTGGTGCACAGAAAGCAGAAAACTTTACAGGTTCAGCTCAGCCACAGGGAGTAAAGGCTGATGCGTCGTCATTCTATTCAGATAACATACCAGTAGTAGGTGCAGAATATGCTGGAGCAGCATCAGTAAATTCAGCAACAACAGAATTTGGATCGCTTAATATAGTAGAACCTCCTAAGGATGAGTTTGTAGTGCCGGATGTTCCGGTTTATCAGCCTGTTGAAAATACATTTGCAAATGCTAATATGGTATCACAGAGCTCATCTCTTGATGATCTTGCAGTACCTGATGTATCCTCATTAAAATCAGTCAATGAAGCACCTAACTATTCACTTCAGTTTGCTGAATTAGCATCAGCTGATGTTCATCAGGCAGCATCATTTAACAATGAAACAGATGAAATTGGTTTGGTTGATATCGAACCCGATTATGGATTTGGTCAGCTTACTTCAGAAACATCACCAAATTACAGTAATACAACTGATGAATCAGAAGATATAATGAGTGAATTTACCCAGGTATCATCAGTACCGACAATGAACAGTTTTGAGTCAGTAATACCAGTACAGCCGGTAGTACCGACAATGAACAGTTTTGAGTCAGTGACACCAGTACAGCCGGTAGTACCCACAATGAATAGTTTTGAGTCAGTAACACCAGTACAGCCTGTAGTACCGACAATGAACAGTTTTG
>JAEDJV010000083.1 GCA_016296165.1 Oscillospiraceae bacterium
AAAGTTACGGTGAATGAGATCATTCCATAGTTGTAGTTTACATTTACGGTGCCGTTGTGAGCTTCGGCTATTGTCCGGGCTATATTTAAACCAAGTCCGTTTCCGCCGGTGCCGCTGTTTCTTGATGAATCAACTCTGTAGAATCTGTCGAACAGTTTTGATATATTTTCTTCAGTAAGTTCTTCACATTTGTTCGATATGCAGAACTTGATACGGCCCTGGTTGTTTCTGAAAAGGGAAACGGAGATTGTTGTACCGATTATGGAATATTTTATAGCGTTGTCAATGAGGATTGTAAACAGCTGCTTAATTCTGTCTTCATCTCCGAAAAGTTTAAGGCGAGGGGAGATGTCACATACAAGTTCGCGCTGAGCCTCAAAAGCAAGTGGTTCAAAGACGAGACACAAACCGGATACAGTATTTGAGATGTCAAATTCGGACATTTCCATTTTAATTTCGTTTGAATCTGATTTTGCAATGTAGAGTAGTTCGTTTACGAGTTTCGACATTCTGGATGTTTCCAGTTTGATGTATCTTAACCATCGTTCCTGATTTTGAATATAGTCATTTGGTGTAGACAGTACAACGTCAACGTTTGTGGAGATAACTGTAAGAGGGGTTTTGAGTTCATGCGAAGCGTCTGCGATAAACTGCTTTTGTTTATTCCATGCTAATTCTATAGGTTTTATAGCCCAGTTTGCAAGGAATAGGCTAAGGAAAAATACAATTATCAAACCTGCACAGGCAATAAAAATAAAGCTTACCATAAGTCTCTGCAGTGTTGAGATCTCAATTGAACGGTCAAGCAGAATAAGCGTTTTTCTTCCTGTATCATCGGGCATGCCAAATTTGTAGCGATACGAAACATTTTCAATGATACATTTTCCTGTTTCAGTTTCATCAGTAATTAATCTGTTTATCGTTTCTTTTACTTTCCGGGCATATTCCTGCTCGTTTTCTATGTTGTCATACTGAAAAAAATACTGATAGGAAACATCAAGTATTTCACCTTTTTTTCCTATTTCGGCTAATATGTGAGATCTTACAAGATTTCCGCTGTACCTTGTTGTGATAATTGGTTTTTCTTCATGTTTAGGTTTATCAGGAATTCTGGTAGAAGGCGGAGTTGACTGTTGAGTAATTATCTCAGATGTTGTTACCGTTTCTGTGGTTTCGGGAGATTCTGCAGTTTCAGGTTCTGTCTGTGTTTCTTGTGGGGGATCAGTATGTATTTCTTCAGAAGGAACCTCAGCAGGAGTATTTTCTACAGTAATATGTGTTTCTATTGTTGTTATTGTTGTTTGTTCCGGGGTAACTGTTGTAACTGTTGTAACTGTGGTTTCTTCAGGTGTCTGGGTGGTTATATCAGTTTCCGGAAAAGTTGCTTCACTTTCTGTAACGGAAACCGCAGCTGTGGTTTCATGTGGCCTGTCGTCTGGTTTATCACTGTGATCAGGAGTTGGTTTTTGAGGTTCCCACGGGTTTATCCATGGTGGATCCCACGGGTTTATCCATGGTGGATTCCAAGGGTTTTCCCAGGGATTCTGACCTCCGGGATTCCATTCACCAGGGGCAAACTGCGGGAAATGAAAATATTCCCTGTCATTGTTTTCTGGCTCGTTGTACACTGTATAAGGAAAATCATGTATCAGTACAATCTGATCCGGATCAGAAAAATCTGCAACAGGTTTTACTGAAAATGAATCAGCATTACTGGTCACGAAAAGGTCAGGATCAGGTATATACGGACCTTCATGCATTTTGTCCGCCGGTTTGTGTTTTTCGTGATTTTCAATTAGTGTGTCCATTATTTCATTTGAGACATGTACTTCTGAGTTTGCCATCAGAATATAAATTGATGAAAGTGTTGCAAGAAGGACAAACGATAGTATGAGCATATTAACAAGTACAAATCTCATCTTAAGTTTTTTAATCATTATACATCAACACTTTCCTGAACTCAGACAGTATCCGACGCCTCTTATTGTTTTTATTGTAACTTCAGAATTAAGGTGCATAAGTTTTTTGCGTAGAAATGAGATATAAACTTCCACGTTATTATATTCGGCATCCGAATCGTAACCCCATATCTTCTCAATAAGCTGTTCCTTACTTATTACAGCAGAACCGCTGCGGAAGAAGAGTTCCATTATGCAGAATTCCTTAAGACCCAGTTTGAGAGAATTGCCATTACATGACAGCTCGTATGTTGAAAGGTTAAGAGTAATATCACTAAAATAAAGATTGTTTTCACATACTGCATTTGAGCTTCTTCTTCCGAGTGAACGTATTCTTGCGAGCAGTTCATCCGTATTAAAAGGCTTTGTCATATAGTCATCCGCACCGATATCAAGACCGGTAACTTTGTCTGCTATTTCATCCCTTGCTGTAAGCATAAGTACAGGTGTGGCAATTTTGTTTATACGCAGCGTACGGAGTACATCAAAACCATTCATTTTCGGGAGCATGATATCAAGGATGATGAGATCATAGATACCACTCATTGCACAGTCAAGACCGGAAACACCATCGTGGCAGGCGTCAGTAAGGTATTTGTTTTTTTGTAAAATATTCTGTAAAGCATCGGCGAGGGCTACTTCATCTTCGATAATAAGTATTCTCATCAGAAAAATCTCCTTTGGAAAGTTAATTTTCATAAATAAATTTTAACATAGTACTGTGAATTGGTCAACAAAGTTCACAGAAAAATCACAGAATTGAACGGCATAGCCTAAGGTAGTCAATGATATTTACAGTTCCGTCTCCATTGCAGTCGGCAGCACGTTTCTGCTGAGCATCAGTTTTGAGGTCGCTTAGCATAAATCTTTTGAGAATAACAATATCATTCAGAGTGATTTTTTCATCATCATTCATATCACCGGGGATATATTCATTTTTAAGAGTTGTTACCAGCTGACAAGTGTATGTGCTGCTTGCTTTTTCAGGAGTTGATCTGAAACGTACTGCAACTATATATGTTGTGTCGCTTTTAAGTCCTGTGAATACGGGGTTATCCTGCCAGCTGAATGATTGGTAGAATTCACCTCTTATGCCGTATTCCAGTCCGTCACCGGCTCTCAGGGAAACTGAACTGTCAGTATAATTTAAAACCTGTATTGCTTTTCTCGAAATTACTTCAGCCTTCGGGACGATAACAAGGCATTTTTCTGATGCAAATGCTTCATCTGTTGCATTGTAGAAAAATAACAGAGTATCACCTCCGGTAATTGATGAAGCGTACATTTTTTCAAACCAGATAATGCCGTTTGAATCGCTTAGATTTCTGGCGGATGAAGCAGTATAGTAATAGTTGTTGCTGTATCTTTTTCTCAGAAACGAGATATTACTGTCGAAGGTACCTGTAAGCCTGCCATTAAGCAGATCTGCTTCAGTTTCCGGAGCAGCAGGACGTTCAGGGATATGAACAGTTATTTTTTCACCTTTGCTGTCGGTAAGTGTAATATCAGTTCCGATAAATTCCGTTATTACATCATAGCATTTTATCTCTCTTCCGTCTTCAGAAACACCCTGATAAACCGAATCATCAAAGATAATGCATTCCTTTTCGTAATTAAAAGTACATATTTCATTTTCCCCCGGAATATCAACTGTAAATTCTTTTACATACGAACAAAATGCGTCGACACTGCTTCTGTACTGGATATACAGGGAGTATGTTTTTCCGGGAATAAGATTTTCTATAGTAACAGTATCATTCTTAAAATTAGTTGTCAGCGGAATATAAGTGGAATACTGGTTTGAAGCTGAGTTTTTAATTTCCATCTTATATACAGCACCTTTTGACACTGCATTTTCTATTGTTACTGAAACAGAATTTTCATCATCCAGCGTTATTTTTACATCATCATCTTTTACGTTTCTTCTTTCGGGTATGGATATATGAAAAATATTGCTTTGAGGAGCTGTGTCAGAGGCTGCAGTCTGAAAATAAAGGTCTTTATCATAATCCGGATAGATTTTAAAATAATTTTCTGACAGTACAGTGGTCATTCTTTCGTTAATACTATGGGGATCTGACATATCAGGTGAGAAACTGAAATACATATCTCCGGAAACATTAAAAATCTGGCTTAGTGATTCTGCACCGTATTGTATGGATAAACGCTCCAGCAGTGCGTTAAGATCAGGCCGGCCTGCAACATTGAGAGAATATGTATTACCTTCATGTACTACAGTAAGGGTTTCTCCAAGATAACCGGAAACAGAATCGCCGTTTCTGAAAGAATGTCCGTCTCCGGCAGTTACAGACGCATATTCTTCATCAAATAATATTGTTTCACTATGATAGTCAACACAAGCATATGATTTGAAAATATTCAGTTCATATTCTGTGCTTTTTTTGCCTTCTTCAGAGCAGACTATTCTGAAAATATTGTCTCCCGGTTTAAGTTCTGTTTTTTCAGTACTGTGGCCGGAAACTATTTCCATGCTGTTTATTGATATTTTCCCTGTACTGACCGGAGAAATACAAGCGTAATCTTTAGTGTCAGTTACATACGCCTTCAGTTTATTAACTGATTGTCCGTCACTGAAAACAGTAACAGGAGAATTGTTTACAGTAAGGGAAGTAAGAACCGATGAATCCTGCTTATAACATACGGAAACAGGTTCTGATGATACAGAATCGCTAAATAAAGCGGCAGTTATTACAGTATCCTTTTCAATTTTTACAGGACTGCTGTAGACCGGACTGTCTTTGTCAGGAATACTTCCGTCAGTTGTATATCTGATGATTCCGTCAGAATATGTGCTTAGTTTTACTTCAGTACCAAGTTTAACATTTTCATTCGGCGGATCAAAAAAAACTGTATCCGGCTTGCTGCTGAAAGCTTTCAGACATACGTTTCCTATGTAGTATTTGATATTTGTGTTAGGAAACAGGATGTTTTCGTATGCATTTTCTATAACCATTCCCTTTGTGTCAGTCCACTTTGTTCCGTTGTAACTGATAAAGCTTTCACCGGCTGATGTGCATTGTTCAATTTTGCTTTTTGATATATCACTTACATTTGACGGAAATCTGTTTTCACACAGTATTACAGAAGCTTCAGCAGGAATAGGGCAAAAGTATTCAGGATTTGTGAGCCTTGCGACAACTGCAAATTTTTCACCTTTTCTTACAGGTACTGCTTCGTCAAGTTCTATTGTATGATATCCGGCATATCTTTCAGAGCCGTATGTCGTTGTACTTTTTACTCCCGAAACCGGATTGTCCTCGTCTTTTAGTTGTGTATAAACTGAAATTTCATATTCAGCGTTATTGTCAGTTGTGTAAAGTCCTGCCGCAGTAATTAATTCATCGTCCTCTGCTGTAAAAATATTTGCCATGTAACCGGAAAAACGGTCAGAACTGTCAGCTGATATTGCTGCTGAATACATCAGGGTATCATGTTGATAATTTCTCTGATAACGGTTTTTCATTTCAGCTTTTATGCAGCAGGCGTCAGATAATGAACAGTCATAATATGAAATCCAGAAATATCCGTTATCTCCCTAGCTATTTCCCCAGCTGTTTTTAACAAGCCATGCTCCGTCTCCGGGAGGAGTTACAAGGAAGTTTTCCCGGCTGAAACTGTCATCCCATCCCACGAGAGTAACAGCATGATTGGTCATTCCCTTAGAGCTGTCATAGAGAGCAAATGTTTTCTCATTATAGTTGTTTTCGTAACGAATATTGACAGAAACAGCATTTCCTTCACAGATCATATTTTTAATCTCCGTATCAGAAAAACTCAGCTGTTCATTCGGATATATTTTGGCAAGTGAATACTGATTGAGCGCATATATGTCGCTTACAAAATAATCATTTCTGTTTTTTAGACTGTGATCGATCTCGTCTCCGGCAGTTGTGTACGGAAGAACCTCTTCGTTTACCGGTCCGGTCCACCTTGCAAAAGATGAAGCTGCAAATGCTATATGTCCCCCGGAAACAAGATCACTGCTGCCTCCTGGTCTGTCAGGTGTTTCATCTCCAAAAAAACTGAAATAGGAAAGATGTAGTTCCGAGAGGTCGACTGACGGAAAATCTTTAATCAGAGATGATTCCAAAACAGCTGATGAAGAAAAAGCCCAGCATGTTCCATATGGTCTCTGATTTTTCACAGAGGATACAAGCCCCTTTTCACGAAGATCAAATTTTTCAGGAAGATTTATTTCTGATTCATCAAATGCCGGGGACACAGTCCTCTGAAAGCATGATGCGGAAAATTTTTCATTCTCGGTCTTTTCTGCTTCAACCGTTGAAACAGACTGCCGGAAAGTCAGTAAAACAACAGCAGAAAGAACTGCTGCAAATATTCTGTATCGCATATTTTTTTCCCTCTCATAATTCAAATATAAGGTATATAAGAAAATTCTAACATGAAAACGAAATAAATACAACAGGAAATATGAATATGTATATTTTTCATAAATATGAAATAATATTATGCACAGTATTTTTACTCCTGAAAAAATAAAAAAAATTGAAATAATACTTGTCAAACAGAGCAAAATATTATAAAATAGAAATATGGGTTGTAAAATCAAAGGCAACCATCATTATAATTAAAAGTTATTATTGAAAGGAAGTTAAATAATGGCAGGTTTAAACAAGGTTACAGTAGACGATATCAGCGTTAAGGGCAAGAAGGTTCTCGTTAGAGTTGATTTTAACGTACCTCTTAAGGATGGCGTTATCACAAACGACAACAGAATTCAGGCAGCTCTTCCAACAATTAAGAAACTTATCGCTGACGGCGGCAAGGTTGTACTCTGTTCACACCTCGGCAAGCCAAAGAATGGTCCGGAAGATAAGTTCTCACTTAAGCCGGCTGCTGACAGACTTGCAGAACTTGTTGATACAAAGGTAGTTTTCGCTAAGGACGATACAGTAGTAGGAGAAAATGCCAAGAAGGCAGTAGCTGAAATGAAGGACGGCGAGATTGTTGTCCTCGAAAATACACGTTTCAGAGGCGCAGACGAAACAAAGAACGGCGAAAATCTTTCAAAGGAACTCGCTGAACTCGTTGACGGCGAAGTATTTGTAATGGACGCTTTCGGCTCAGCACACAGAGCACATGCTTCAACAGCTGGTGTTACAAAGTTTGTTAAGGAAACAGCAGTTGGTTACCTCATGCAGAAAGAAATCCAGTATCTTGGTAACGCTGTAGAAGTTCCTGTAAGACCATTTGTTGCTATCCTCGGCGGTGCTAAGGTTGCTGATAAGCTTAACGTTATCTCAAACCTTCTCGAAAAGTGTGATACACTTATCATAGGAGGAGGTATGGCTTATACATTTATCAAAGCTAAGGGCGGCTCAATCGGTGAATCACTCGTTGATGATGAAAAGATTGACTACTGCAAGGAAATGCTTGATAAGGCTGAAAAGCTCGGCAAGAAGATTCTTCTCCCTGTTGATACAACAGTAGCAGCTTCATTCCCTGATCCGATTGATGCAGAGATCTCAGTTGAAAACTTTGATTCAGATAAGATTCCAGCAGACAAGATGGGTCTTGATATTGGTGTTAAGACACAGGAACTCTTTGCTGATGCAGTTAAGTCAGCTAAGACAGTTGTATGGAACGGACCTATGGGCGTTTTTGAAAACCCAACACTCGCTAAGGGTACAATCGCAGTAGCTAAGGCTCTTGCTGAAACAGACGCAACAACAATCATCGGCGGCGGTGACTCTGCAGCAGCTGTTATTCAGCTTGGTTTTGCTGACAAGATGAGCCACATCTCAACAGGCGGCGGTGCTTCACTCGAATACCTTGAAGGTAAAGTACTTCCAGGCGTTGACGTAATTGCTGAAAAGTAATTCACATCGTTTTTAATTAAAATAAAAGCCGGGGTACCCTCCGGCTTTTAAAATGTTTATAAATAAAAAGGAGTTTTTAAAATGAATAAATCATTAAGAAAAGCAATAATTGCTGGTAACTGGAAAATGAATAAGACAAGACCTGAAGCTAAGGAATTACTTGAAGCAATCAAGCCACTCGTAGCAAATGCTGAAGGTAAGGTTGAAGTAATCGCATGTGTACCATTCACAAACCTTGAGACAGCAGTAAATTCAACAGCTGGTTCAAACGTTAAGATTGGTGCTGAAAACGTACACTTCGAAAAGAGTGGTGCTTTTACAGGTGAGATCTCAGCTGATATGCTTACAGAAGTTGGTGTTGAATACGTAGTAATCGGTCACAGCGAAAGAAGACAGTACTTCGGAGAAACAGATGAAACAGTAAACAAGAGAACAAAGGCTGCTCTTGCTGCTGGTCTCAAGCCAATCGTATGCGTAGGAGAACTTAAGTGGGAACGTGAATGCAACATCACAGAAGAAGTTATCGCACGTCAGATCAAGCTTGATCTTTGGGATGTAACAGCTGAAGATGTTAAGAAGACAGTAATCGCTTATGAACCAGTATGGGCTATCGGTACAGGTCTTACAGCTACACCTGATCAGGCTGAAGAAGTATGTGCATTTATCCGTGCTACACTTGCTAAACTTTATGATCAGGCAACAGCTGATGCAGTTACAATTCAGTACGGCGGATCAATGAATGCTGCTAACTGTGCTGAACTTCTTGCTAAGCCAAATATAGACGGTGGTCTTATTGGCGGTGCCTCACTCAAGGCAGCTGATTTCAATACAATCGTTCAGGCTGCAGTAGAAGGCTAATAAATATAATCAACTCATTTTTTTGAAAGGATTTGATCGGCGTGGCTAAAAAACCAGTCGCACTTATAATAATGGACGGCTATGGTTACAATTCCGGTGAATACGGAAATGCAATCAAAGCTGCAAACAAGCCTAACCTTGACAAGTATATGCAGGGTCCTAATACACTTATAGGAGCAAGCGGACTTGACGTAGGTCTTCCAGACGGACAGATGGGCAACTCAGAAGTTGGTCACACAAACATTGGAGCTGGACGTATAGTTTACCAGATGCTCGTAAAGATTTCAAAGTCGATTAAGGACGGAGATTTCTTTGAAAACAAGGCTCTGGTTGATGCTGTGGAAAACTGTAAGAAGAACAATTCATCACTTCATCTTATGGGACTTCTCTCACCGGGTGGTGTTCACAGCCACATGGAACACCTTTACGGTCTCCTTGAGATGGCTAAGAAGAATGGCCTTGAAAATGTATATGTTCACGCATTTCTTGACGGTCGTGACGTTCCTCCTTCATCAGCAGCTGACTTCATGAAGGAAGCAGTTGATGAGATAAAAAAAATCGGTACAGGTTCAGTTGCTACTGTAGCAGGACGTTTCTACGCAATGGACAGAGACAATGCCTGGGACAGAGTTGAGAAGGCATACAATGCGATGGTTCTCGGCGAAGGTGTCAAGGCAGAGTGTCCTGTACAGGCAATTAAGGATTCATATGAAAACGGTGTTACGGATGAGTTCATGCTTCCGACTGTAACAGATGAAAACGGTATGATAAAGGAAAATGACAGCGTTGTATTCTTTAACTTCCGTCCTGACCGTGCAAGACAGATCACAAGAGCTTTTGTAGATCCGGAATTCACAGGATTTGAAAGAAAATATTTCCCTGTACATTTTGTATGTATGGCTCAGTACGATGCAGCTATGCCGAACGTATCAGTTGCATTCCCGCCTGAACAGCTCACAATGACTCTCGGCGAATATCTTGCAAAGCTTGGTAAAACTCAGCTTAGAATCGCTGAAACACAGAAGTATGCTCATGTAACATTCTTCTTCAACGGCGGCGAGGAAAAGCAGTTTGAAGGTGAAGACAGAATCCTTATCAAGTCACCTGATGTTGAAACATTTGATATGAAGCCGGAGATGAGTGCTTTCGAAGTGACAGATGCTGTTGTTGAAGCAATCGAAGCTGATAAGTATGATGTTATTATCCTGAACTATGCAAACTGTGACATGGTTGGACATACAGGAATATTTGACGCTGCAAAGGCTGCCGTTGAAGCAGTTGACACATGTGTCGGACGTATGGTTGACGCTGTTCTTGCCAAAGGCGGTGTTGCACTTCTTACTGCTGACCATGGAAATGCAGACAAGATGTTTGAAGAAGACGGCAGTCCTTTTACAGCTCATACAACAAACCCTGTTCCGTTTGTAGTTGTAGGTAAGGAATGTGAACTTCGTGAAGGCGGCGTTCTTGCAGATATTGCTCCTACAATGCTCCAGCTTCTCGAGGTACCACAGCCGGCTGAGATGACAGGTAAGTCTCTTATTAAGTAAACACCATAATCAAATTCATATTTATTATGATGTCACAATAATTCATATATTAAAAAACACATACAGAATTTTTCTGTATGTGTTTTTTGTGTGAAGAATTTTAATGAAAATAAACAAAAAAATTATCGTAGAAAATATATTATATTAAAATTATAAAAAAATTTTGCTACAATTTTATCTCATATTCACAAAATAATCACTAAATTACTAGAGCCATTAACAAACTTTTCAAAACTGCTTTACATTTAACCAAAAAAATATTATAATATTAACAGTAGGTAAGTTGAAATGTTGTTAAAAAACATTTTTTCAGCTTATTTTGGCTGGTGAGATTGTATGTATTCTGCATAGACAGAACAAGGT
>JAEDJV010000084.1 GCA_016296165.1 Oscillospiraceae bacterium
ATATCCAAAACGGATGTGGATATATTACCGAGTACAAAAATGGTATAGTTGAGGTGATTAGTGAAATAAAAAGAGAAACGCTGTAGTTGTCTATTTTGTTGGTAGAATTGATTGACTTTTTGCAATAAAAATGCTATGATTATACTATAAAAATTATTCAGTAAAACTAGGAATATTTGAAATTACAGACCGTACAATCCCTGTTGAACAGATGTGTGACAGGACAATCTGGATGGTTGATACGATAAAAGGAATTTATTCACAGTATGTTGCTGTATATAATGATGAATTCAGAAATAAACTTATTCGCGAGCAGGCTATAACGGATTCTATGGAAAATGCACTGGCTGAGAAGCAGTTTATGGTATATTTTCAGCCTAAAAACAATCTTGCTGATGACAGTATGGTTGGTGCGGAAGCTCTTGTCCGATGGATTCATCCGGTATGGGGATTTGTTTCGCCAATAGAATTCATTCCTTTGTTTGAGAAGAACGGTTTTATCCGTCGTCTTGATGGGTACGTATGGGATTTTGTGTGCAGTAAACTCAGGGAATGGATTGATAAAGGCTACAAGGTAGTTCCGGTATCTGTAAATGTTTCGCGTGCAGATATTTATCAGCCGTTTCTTGTGGATTATTTCCGTGATCTTATTGAAAAATATAATATTGATCCCTCTATGCTGCATCTTGAGATTACGGAAAGTGCATATAAGGAAAATCCTGAACAGATTATAAAAACTGTAGAAGAACTCAGGCAGTATGGATTTATAATTGAGATGGATGACTTTGGCAGCGGATATTCATCACTAAATATGCTGGGAAAGATGTTACTGGATATTCTGAAACTTGATATGCAGTTTATCAGAAACGAGATGGCTAAGCCTGTTGAATGCAGTATTCTTATTGATATCGTTAATATGGCACACAGACTTCATCTTGGTGTTGTTGCTGAAGGCGTAGAAACAGAAGAACAGAAAGAACGTCTTAAATCAGTAGACTGTGACTATGCACAGGGTTATTACTATTCCCGCCCTGTGCCGGTAAATGAATATGAACATATGCTGATTATTAACGGACATACAGTATAACTTTGAGTAATAAATCAGTTATAGTAATAATATAAATTATAACATACTAAAATATTTTTACTGTAAATAAAATTTAGTATATTAAAAATTAACCCGGATATAGCTTTGTGGCTTATATCTGGGTTATATTAATGTTTTACGGAGGACATAAAATGGACTGGAGCTTTATTTTTTTCTTCAACAGCGTACTTCTTGGAATAGGACTTGCAATGGATGCTTTTTCTGTTTCGCTTGCAAATGGTCTGAATGAACCCGGGATGAAACGTTCAAAGATGTGCATAATATCAGGGGTATTTGGATTTTTTCAGGCTTTGATGCCAATGATAGGGTGGATTTGTGTTCATACTGTCGTAAAGTATTTCAGGTCTTTTGAAAGTTTTATTCCATGGATTGCATTGATTCTTCTTCTTTTTATCGGAGGAAAAATGCTTATTGAGGGTTTCGGAAAAAATGAAGAAGAGGATGAAAAGAATGGAGTGGGTTTTGGTGCTTTAATTGTGCAGGGAATAGCAACTTCAATAGATGCGCTGTCTGTTGGATTTGCCATTTCAAATTATAATCTGCTTATGGCTTTGGTCTGTGCTCTTATTATAGCTGTAGTAACCTTTATAATCAGTATGTCAGGACTTTTACTGGGCAGAAAATTTGGTACAAAACTTGGAAATAAGGCAACTGTTCTGGGAGGCGTGATTCTGGTGTTTATTGGTCTGGAAATATGGGTAAGCGGTGTATTTTTCTGATTTAGAATATTTATAAACATGTAAAAAACCAGAATTAGGTATTGCTGATTCTGGTTTTTCTATTTATATGTACAGACAATATTTAAAGCATCTTAAAATTAATATATTTCCGATTCGTTATTGCATTATTTAACCGGATGTGATAGAATATCCTTATGTTAATGTGAGGAAAATATTTTTTATATCATGGAGGCTGATCTTTTGAACAGATTATTACTAAAGAGACATAAGTTACTGGCGAAGACTGGATGTATTTTGTTTTTTTCAGCATTTTCATTTTACTCATGTTCAGATTCAGAACAGATATTAATTACACCTGAAGAAATAACACCTGAAGAAAGCGTTTCAGATTATATTGAAGAAAGTGTAACTGAAGTAACTTCTTCTGACGAAAATATATCATCAGGAGATTATATAGATAATAAATGGGCTGCCTTTCTTGTAAGCCCTGAACTTCCTGCATATACAAGCAGAGAGCAGGGAGAAGAAATATTAGATGTTTTTTGTCAGGACAGCATAATTGGAAATGTTGCTTCATTGTCCAGAAAAGCGGAACCTCCGAAAGATACTGTTATCTATAATACGAAAGTTATTACAGCAGGTGGTCCTGTCGGATATGATTCACTCGCTTACGGTAAACTTTCTGAAGTTCCGGATTCATTTCTTAACGCCCTTACACAACAGATGAAAACAGATCTGGGAGATGGGTACGGAGAACACAGTAGTGGTTCAGGAATGGGATACAGAACATTTTATCAGGCTTCTTATGATGTTGATACCGGTGAACTTCAGGCAAATCAGTATAACGGTTACTGGGCGAGAACTCTCGGGGTTTTTTCAGAACACTGCGCAGGAGTTGCAGTTGATTTTGATTTATCGTATTATAACAGCAATTGTCTGGAAGGAAACGGAAAAATTAACAAATCCGGTTCGACGGAAGCCAACAGAGAATTTGAATGGCTTGCTGATAATGCTCATAAATACGGATTTATCTGGAGATACAAGGTTGATGGGGCTGATGCAACGAAAAACGGGCATAAGACGGGTACGATATACGAAGGATGGCACTGGAGATTTGTAGGAGTATATCATGCTTCACAGTTCTGGAGTATGTGTGCAGCCGATACTGATTCTGACGGGATACCGGATGCCGGATATGAACAAAATGATGATTACGTCTGGGAAGATTATTATTACGAATATATTTCAGACAACCCTTCATATCCTGAGAATGAATATGATGCCATATGTAATTTTTACAATAGTCCCGACGGAAATAAGTGCACATATAATGAGTATCAGGAAATGATTTCTGATAGTAAATGATACGTCTCATAGGAAATGCCAGATCAACATCTGATTGGCAAATAAAATGCGTTGTTTACAGATATATAGAAAGGCGGAATGAAAATTTCCGCTTTTTTTGTCTGCGGACGTTGAAATTTTTTTGAAAAATGTGTTACAGTTTAAGTGAAAATAAAGAATAGTAATAATGAAAACTGAAATAAATGCATTTATCCGGTTTGACAGGAGGTAGATTAATGACGCATGAAGAATTTAGAAACGAAATAAAAAATTCCAGGGAACAGGGTCACAGAAAATTATTTGAGAATTACAGCAGCTATGTTTATACAATTGTATACAGCAGACTCAGAAATTGTGCAGGCAGGGAGGACATAGAGGAATGCGTAAGTGATGTTTTCGCAGAGATTTTTCTTTATTATGATTCAGAAGGGGATTTCAGCGGAAGCCTTAACGGTTTTGTTGGAACAGTTGCCAGACGAAAGGCTGCAGATATGTACAAAAAGCATGTGTCAAATAAATATGTATCAGTATCTCTGGAAGATGAAGATACAAGAGAACTTGATTCAGGCACTGATGTTGAAAAGGATATGGCTGATAAGGAACTCAGAAAAACGCTGCTTAACATAATAGAAGAGCTTGGAGAACCTGATTCTGTGATATTAATGCAGAAGTATTATTTTGGCAGGTCTTCACGTGAGATTGCAGAGTTCGTATCGCTTTCACCTTCCGCAGTCAGAGTCAGATGCGGACGAGCAGTAAAGCGCCTGAAAAATATGCTTGAAAAAACAGGTATTACATTATAAGGAGTTGATGATAAATGAAAAAGCAGGATCTTAATATGGATATATTTGATAATGCGGATGAGGAAACCATAGATGTATTAGCAAAAAAATATATAAAACTTAGTGACGAAGAAGCAAAACGAATTTTTCACAGAAGCAGACAGAAATATCTGAACAATACAATTAAAAGTAATAAATCAGAGGAAAATGAATTGATTATAGAGGTGAAGAGTTATAAATCGCGGGTGCTGAAAAGAATTTTTGCGGCTGCAGCTACATTGATGGTTACAGCAATAGTGGTTACTTGCGGGTATAATGTTATAAAATATAAGACGGATTTGGCAGATACGTCATTTTCCAGTAATGTTGCTGAAGAAAATAAAGAAGACCCGAAGGCGCCGTTTGGCGATCTGTATAATGATGATATACGCATCACATCAGCTGCATATGTTCCTTATGTAATAAAAGTGAATGATGAAGAAAGACATAAAATCGCTGATGCTATGAATCAGTCGGTATGGAAAATTAAGCCGGATGATTTTTTTGGACCGAATGGCGAGTACAGTATAGTTTATGTTTATAACGAAGGAAACCCGTACAGACTTGAATTCTATGATTTGGATAACACTATTGTTTACAAAAGCCAGGATGTTACTGTTATGTATGAAGGTGATGAAACAGCAATGAAGTGTATCAGTGAATTTTTAAAGTCTGACTATGCCCCTGAAAATCTTGTGTGGTACGAGTTTGAAAAACTTACAGATGAGGGAATATGGGATAATAAGTTTACTGTTCCTGATGATGAATTAAAGATGTTTGAAACAGCGAAGGTGCCTGAAGAATTGCAGGGAAAAGAAATAAGAGGATACTATGCTGAAGTAGATTATGCCTGTGATAATTCAGATATTGATTTTATTACAGGATATTCAGACGCAATAATAACCGGATATGTTAAGAATATTGAATTCAGTACTTACGATGAGACCTTTGGTTACAATCAAAAGTCGCCTGTGACAGTTATCACGGTAGAAACTTCAGAAGGAGAAATTGATCTTATAATGTACGGAGGTTATATTTCAATGAGAGACCATTTAGGCGATATGCTTGGGATGACCGGCGGAAAGTTTGGTGAGGGATCTCAGCTGACAGACGAAGAGATTGATAATATTTATTATTATCATGCTCCTTTTCCTTATGCAGGCCGAAGCGATGAAGAAAACCGTCTTCTTCCGGTTTGTGGGGAATATTACGCATTCTTCGTCAAAGAAGATGAAGGTAAATTTTATATTACATGTGACCTGTGTGGTATTCTGCATCAAAACGGTGATGATTTTGTTCAGATGGTGAGCGAGGGTGAGTACAGACATTTTTCACTGGCAGATTTGATTCGCAGAACAAACGAAAATAACTATTCTTAATTTGCTGACAGTACATTTAACAATAATGTATCCTGATTAATAAAACTAAACATGGGAAAACAATCTTTCGACCTGTACATCGGAGGATTGTTTTGCCGTTTGGGTGGGTTGATGAAAATTTCAATGGAAATAAAAGAAAAGTATGAAATATTATGCTTGACAATCTTCTGAAAATATGTTAAAATTCTAAATAGGACAAATGCTCTATATAGAAAGAAGGTTAATGGAATGAGAAGTAAGGATCAGCAGTTGCTGGATGATATATTTGATTACATTGTTAAGTATAAGTCAGAGAACGATATATCACCATCCAATACAGACGTGGCAAACCAGTTTGGACTCCACCGTTCAAAAGCCAACAGGTACATACAGGAACTTCAGACGCAAGGGAAACTTCAGATAAACGGTCACAGGAGTATCAGGATCGTATCAGATGAATTTACAGAACCGACAGTAAAGGTTCCTCTGCTTGGAAACATAGCGTGTGGAGCGCCGATATTTGCAGACGGAACGGTTCGTGACTATCAGCGTATACCGGAGTCATGGATTAACGGCAGGGAGTGTTTTCTTTTAACGGCACAGGGAGATTCAATGATAAATGCCGGCATAGATGACGGAGATCAGGTGCTTGTGGAAGTGACAAACACGGCAGATGAGGGCAGCATAGTTGTTGCACTTATCGATGACGAGGCAACACTTAAAAGATTTTATCTCGATAAGGAAAATCAGAAAATTCTCCTTGTCCCTGAAAATGACAAATATGAAACACGTATTGTAGACTATTGTGTTATTCAGGGCGTAGCAAGGAAGGTTATTAAGAATCTTGTGTGAGATATGACGTACATATGTATTGATCTGAAAAGTTTTTATGCATCAGTCGAATGTGCCGCAAGAGGACTCGATCCGCTTGACACAAATCTCGTAGTGGCTGATGCCGGAAGAACTGAAAAAACAATCTGTCTTGCGGTTACACCTTCACTAAAGGCCCTGGGAATACCGGGACGGCCAAGACTCTTCGAAGTAATACAAAAGACAGAACAGATAAACGCTGAGAGATCCAGACTTAATTCATACCGAAAATTTACCGGAAGCACATATCTTGCAAGTGAGTTTACATCTGACAATACACTTAAAGTTGATTTTATTGTTGCACCGCCTCAGATGTCTTACTATATGGAAGTAAGTGCGTCTGTATATAAGATTTATCTGAGATATATAGCGCCTGAGGATATTCATGTTTACTCGGTCGATGAAGTCTTTATTGATGTCACCAATTATCTTCCTATGTACAAATGCAATGCACATGATCTTGCAATGAGGATGATACGGGATGTTCTTAAGGAAACAGGAATTACAGCTACAACTGGTATCGGAACCAATATGTTTCTGGCGAAGATTGCTATGGATATTGTTGCAAAAAAAAATGCCGGCTGACAAAGACGGAGTGCGTATATCAGAACTTGATGAGATGTCATTCAGAAAAAATTTATGGAATCATACACCTCTGACTGATTTCTGGCGATTCGGTCCCGGTATTTCATCGAGACTTAACAGACTAAGAATCCATAATCTGGGAGAACTTGCACGGCTTTCCGAACGTAACGAGGATGTACTGTACAGAGAATTCGGTAAAAATGCCGAGCTCATAATTGATCATGCCTGGGGATATGAACCTTGTAAGATTTCAGATATAAAGGCCTACAGACCGGAAAATCACAGTATAAGTCAGGGACAGGTTCTTCCGGCTCCGTACAGTTATGAAAAAGCAATGCTTATAGTAAAAGAAATGACAGATCAGCTTTCACTTGATCTTGTACGAAAGAGTGTTGTTTCAGATCAGCTTGTGCTTACAGTATGCTATGACCACAGTTATATTCCTGAAGATTACGGAGACAAGCTGGAAACAAATCATTATGGAAAATCTGTTCCGAAAAGTGCTCATGGCAGCATGAATATCGGTACATATACATCATCATCAAGGCTTTTCACAAATGCTGCTTTGAAAATGTATAAAAATATTACTGACAGAAGACTTCTTGTGCGAAGAATTTATGTCGTAGCTAATCATGTGATTCCCGAAGGGGAAATACCTGAGGAACCTGATGTTCAGTACAGTTTTTTTCATGATTCTGAAAAAATTGACAGAGAACGTGAAGAAGAAAAAAAGAGACTCCAGAAAGAAAGAAATATACAAAATGCAATTTTATCAATTAAGGCGAAGTATGGAAAGAACGCGGTTCTTAAAGGGATGAATTTTGAAGAAGGAGGAACCGCCATTGAACGAAACGGTCAGGTTGGAGGACACAGGGCATAATGGATAATTTTGAAGATATTATAAATCTTCCTCATCATGTTTCAGACAGACACATTCCTATGTCAATGTACGACCGCGCAGTGCAGTTTGCACCTTTTGCGGCTCTTACCGGGTATGATGAGGAGATTGATGAAACGGCGAGACTGACTGATTTTTTTAATGATCTTACAGAAGACAGAGCATACGAGCTTAATCAGGCATTTCAGAAGATGGTCGGAGCAGATCATCCGTATGTTACAGTTACATACTTTAAACCGGACGACAGAAAAGAAGGCGGTTCATACGAAAAATACAGCGGTACTTTCAGATTTTTTGATGTTGCATGTAATCTCATCAGGTTTACAGACGGAAAAAGTATAAATGCAGAACGTATATGTAAAATAGAATTTTCTAAAAATCTGTGATAAAAAGGAGAAACAAGAAAGAATCGGATGCAGCAAGTTTAAGTGTGGTTTCAGATACCATCATACAGAAGAAAACAAGCCATGCACCTTGATGGGAGATATAAGAACGGAGCATTTTTCTTATATTACTAAGGAGGAATGGCTTAATTATGAGTAAATACGAACCATTGTGGAAATGGATAAAAGAAAACGGCACGTACAGTTTTAAACTGACTTATGCCGAAATAGAAGAAATTGATTTTAAGAAAGTGGTGGATTCAGAAAAAATGAGGAGAAAAATGTGAAAATTACAGTTGCTATAGATTCTTTTAAAGGAAGTCTTACATCCTCTGAAGCAGGAAATGCAGTAAGAGAAGGGATATTACGTGCTGTGCCGGATGCTGAAGTTTCGGTGTATTCGCTTGCTGACGGCGGTGAGGGAACAACGGAGGCACTTGTTTCAGGACTTAATGGTCAGTACAGGGAGGTTAGAGTGTCTGATCCGCTGGGAAGAGAAGTATGTGCTTCGTACGGAATTTTACCGGACGGGACAGCAGTTATCGAAATGGCCGCTGCTTCTGGTATTACCCTTGTTTCTCCTGAAGAGCGTAATCCTATGATAACAACTACATTCGGGACCGGACAGATGATTAAGGATGCGGTTCTTTACGGGTGTCGAAAATTTATAATAGGTATCGGTGGAAGTGCCACCAATGATGGAGGTACGGGTTGCCTTCAGGCGCTTGGCTTTGAGCTGCTTGACCGGGAAGGCAAAATGATTTCCGCTGGTGCTGCCGGGTGTTCACAAATCTGTTTAGTGAATGACGATCACGTTCTTCCCGAACTTTATAAATGCAGTTTTCATGTAGCCTGCGATGTAAAGAATCCACTCTGTGGAGAGAACGGATGCAGTGCGGTATTTTCACCTCAGAAGGGTGCGGATCCGGAAATGATTCCGGTTATGGATGGTTACCTGAAAAATTTTGCGGAGGTAACTAAAAAGTTTAATCCGTCAGCAGATCCGGATTTTCCGGGAGCAGGTGCAGCGGGTGGACTTGGATTTGCGCTGGTTTCTTATTTAAATGCAGAAACAGAGTCGGGTATAGAAATGATAATAAGGGAAACAGGCATGGAAGAAAAAATTAAAGAGTCTGATATAGTTGTCACCGGTGAAGGCTGCATTGACGCTCAGACTGCAATGGGAAAAGCCCCTTCGGGAATTGCGAAAGCTGCGAAAAAATACGGCAAAACAGTAATTGCATTCAGCGGTTCGGTAAGCCGTGACGCACGGGAATGCAATAATCACGGAATAGATGCGTTTTTCCCAATCATCAGAAGAATATGCACACTCGAAGAAGCAATGGATAAAACCATTTCGGCCGGAAATCTTTCAGATACAGCAGAGCAGGTTTTCCGTATGATAAAAGCGGTGGAAGATTATATTCCAAAGGAGAAAACAAGAATAGTCAGATTAGATAACGCATTGTCAGTGTATGACGGCAAGGGATAAACACAATAAATAGATTGCGTTTACTATGAAGGCAAAAATAAACTTGTATTCATACAGAACCCATGGTATAATATAATAAAAACTACGACAAAGCGAGGTCAGAGCCATGGGTATTTATCTGAATCCTGATAACAAAGATTTTCAGCGTGCATTGAATTCCAAAATATATATTGACAAAAGCGAACTTGTGAGTTATACCAATAGTATAATGAATACAGAACAGCAGTTTGTCTGCTCCAGCCGACCAAGAAGATTCGGAAAATCTATGGCAGCTAATATGCTTACGGCATACTACAGCCGTGGCTGTGATTCAGGAGAATTGTTTCAAAATCTGAAAATCGCAAAATCAGAATCCTTTGAAAAACACCTCAACAAATATAACGTGATTCACATCAATATGCAGGAATTTTTGAGTGAGTCCGGATCAATGGATGAAATGCTGCAAATGATTCAGAAAACCATTCTCTTTGATTTAACTGAAGAATTTCCTGATGTACGGTATTTTGATAATACAAAACTTCTCCGTTCTCTGCGGGATGTGTTTGCAAAGTATGGCGTTCATTTTATTTTTGTGATTGATGAATGGGACTGTATATTCCGCATCCATAAGGAAGATACAGAATCCCAGAAAAAATATCTTGACTTTCTGAGAAATCTGATGAAAGATCAAAGCTATGTTTCGCTTGCATATATGACAGGCATACTTCCAATAAAAAAGTACGGCGAACATTCTGCACTCAATATGTTTACAGAAATCTCCATGACAGATGCAAGACCTGTTGAGGAGTTTACCGGTTTTACAGAAGAGGAAGTACGCAGTCTTTGTGAAAAATATAATATGCCCTTTGATGAAACAAAACGCTGGTATGATGGTTACTATGTAGACGGAGTGTCTGTATATAATCCTAAATCAGTAGTTGAGGCAATGCTGAGAGGGAAGTTCAGCAATTACTGGACAAAAACTGAAACGTACGAGGCATTGAAAGAATTTATTGAACTTAATTTTGACGGACTTAAAGACAAAATCA
>JAEDJV010000252.1 GCA_016296165.1 Oscillospiraceae bacterium
ACTTTCAGGATGTGATGAAATACTGTGGGCAACAATTGACGGTGAGGCAGAAAAAAAGACAATGAAACCTAATAATTCGATGTTTAACTACATTAGATAACATGATACTATAGAAAGTTTGTATATGATTGGGATATTGCGAACTTGTTGTAAGCGATACGTATAACCTCGACTTTCATAAGGTCTGAAATTATGCTGTAATGATAATGCAATAATAATCCAGGTAAAGCAGAAGATCCGTTTTAATACAGCAACAGACAGTTGCTTGTATGAATATACAAGATATGTTAGAATAAAATTATCACATTATGGAGGCTATTGTTATGGAAACAAAAGATATACTTTTTGAACTTCGTACTAAGAAAGGCTTGTCACAGGATGCACTTGCTGAAAAAATATTTGTAACACGTCAGGCAGTTTCACGCTGGGAAAATGGTGAAACTATTCCGAATACTGACACGCTGAAATTACTGTCTAAACTTTATGATGTATCCATAAATACATTGTTAGGTTCACCTATGCAGCTTATTTGTCAGTGCTGCGGAATGCCTTTGGAAGACAGCAATACCAGTAAAGAAAAAGATGGTTTTTTCAATGAGCAGTATTGTAAATGGTGCTATGCTGACGGCGAATATATGTATAGTGACATGGATGACCTGATTGAAGTATGTGTTAAAAATATGGTTAATGAACGGTATTCAGAAGCTGATGTCAGAAATTATTTACATGAAACCCTGCCAAAGCTTGACTATTGGAAGCGATATAAAGAGCTTGGCGGTGACGGAAATTTTGAGCAGTTTAAAAAGCAGCTTATCGAGGAAATCAACGCTCTGAATATTGAGGGAATGCCGAAACTTACAAAACTGAATGCACTTGTGGGCAGTTATGTAAATCTGGAATATAGACTTCCTAACGGAAAAATGATGAAATTTTTAGATGATAATACAACATATCTCGGAAATCAGCTTGAATGTGAATTCGGAGGTGAAAGATGCTTTGGGGTTATCGCAAATTTAGATTTTATCATGGTGGCTTCATATGAAGCAAACGGAGAGAATCCTGAGCTTGTAATCTATAAAAAAAGATAAGTCAAGCCAGACGTTTTACCTGTTGAATTGAAAAAATTTACTGATAAGTATTACAATTTTTTATCCATATTATTCTCCTCAAAGCATTTGTAAATTTGATTTTTGAGTTTTGCGCGCTATTATACCATAAATACGAATAATATACACAAAAGGTTACAGAATTCTTCAGGAAATATATCAGCGTCCTGGATTATTTCTTGATTTTATGACTGTAACATGCTATAATCGAAATATATGAAATATAATAATACAGAATTAGCAACCTTTATCGAAAGACCAAATCGTTTTATCGCAAAAGTTGATGTAAACGGAAAAACTGAAACAGTTCACGTAAAGAATACCGGCAGGTGCAGGGAACTTCTTATTCCGGGCAGAAAGGTTATTCTTGAAAAATCAGATAACCCTGACAGAAAAACAAAATATGATCTGATAGCTGTTTACAAAGAAAATCTTGGGCTGGTCAATATTGACAGTCAGGCTCCAAATAAGGTTGTAAAAGAGTGGCTTGAAAGCAAACCTGAAATTTTTCCGGATATAACATTTCTAAAACCGGAATATACTTATGGCAAATCAAGAGTAGATTTTTATCTTGAATGTGATAACCGTAAAATTCTTATCGAGGTAAAAGGCTGCACACTTGAAATTGACGGTACAGGATATTTCCCCGACGCACCTACAGAGCGAGGGGTAAAGCATCTGAATGAACTTGCTGAAGCTTCAAAGCTTGGATACGAGTGCTATATTGCATTTGCTATCACAATGCCTGAGGTTACAAAGGTTCTTCCGAATTACAAAACGCACAGGGAGTTCGGGGAGGCCCTGGATTATGCAGTTAAACAAGGTGTGAAGGTGTTATATCTGCCTTGTGAAGTGAAAGAAACCAGTCTTGAAGTGATTAGTTATACCCTGATAAAACCATGTGAAAAATGTTATACTATCAAATGTTGTAACTGTTCTGCACGTAGATGACACAGTCATCGGATGTGCAAGGCAATATAAATTTAATACTAACGAACGGAGAAATAACCATGGGAACGTACTTCAACCCATCAAATGCGGGATTCAGACAGGCAGTAAACAGCAGAATTTATATAGATAAAACACATATGATAGATATACTTAACAGCAGGCTTTTTACT
>JAEDJV010000085.1 GCA_016296165.1 Oscillospiraceae bacterium
ATACAGTCCAGATCTTACGGCTGTTATCCCGTACATTTTCCCTGTGTTCATCAAGAAGTTTTACAAGAAGTTCTGTATTGAAAAATTTTTCTGATGCAGAGGATGTAAACATCTGTTTAACAACGTTGTAGTATTTTTCTTCCTTAAGCCACACACGTATAGGTACTGGAAAACCAAGCTTTTTCTTGGCTGCAGTTTTTGCTGTCTGCGGGGGAGTGTCTTTTCTGGCGGCTTTTCTCATTGCATATTTTGTGATGTATTTTGTATGTTTGTCAGTGGTTTCTTTTCGGGTAACACGGTATCTTGTCGGAATTTTTTCAGCGACCCCCATAACCTCTCTGTCAAGGAAAGGAACTCTGAGCTCGAGGGAATTTGCCATGCTCATCTTGTCCGCTTTGAGAAGAATGTCTCCTGCCATCCACATATGGAGATCAAGATACTGCATCTTTGTTACATCATCTTTATCCTTTACCTTTTCATAGAAAGGAGCAGTAATTTTTGAAGGATGAGGAGCGTCTGTATTTACTTTAAGAAGAGCTTTTCTTTCAAAAGGAGTGAACATGTATGCATTTCCTATAAATCTCTCCTCGATAGTTTTCCCTTTTCTGATAAAGAAATTCAGGCCTCTTTTAGCCGGAAGTTTGCTGCAGAGTCTGCCTATGCTCCGTCTTACAGGCATAGGTACCTTATCATAAACAGTACCGTCCGGTTCGCTGTACACGTTGTATCCACCGAAAATCTCATCAGCTCCCTCGCCTGAAAGTACAACTTTGAGTTTTTCTGATGCCAGATTGCAGACGAAGTAAAGTGCTACAGCTGACGGGTCGGCAAGAGGCTCGTCCATATGGTACTGAATTTTTCTAAGACTTCCCCAGTATTCTTCAGGTGTGATAACTTTGCTTGTATTTTCCTTTTTTATAGCTTTGGAAAATTCTTTAGCCCATCCGATCTCATTGTATTTTTCATCATTGCCAAAGCCTACGGTAAATGTCTGGTCAACGTTTGCAATAGCGGCAACATAGCTTGAGTCAACGCCACTTGAGAGAAAACTTCCAACTTCAACGTCGCTTATCTTGTGTGCTTCTACTGAGTCATGCATAATATCTGAAATACTGTTTACCCAGTCATCAAGCTGAGGGTTTTCATCTGCATTGAATTCAACTTCCCAGTAACGCTTGCATCTGAAGCCTTTTGAATTTCTTATAAAATAATGTGCCGGAGGAAGTTTGTAAACATTTTTGAAAAATGTTTCATCTGTTGGAGAGTACTGAAAAGTCAGATAGTTTTCCAGTGCGGTTACATTCAGTTCTTTTTTAAATGCCGGATGTTCCATAAAGGCTTTGATTTCTGAGCCAAACATGAAAACACCGTCGATATCTGCATAATAAAGAGGTTTAATACCAAAAAAATCTCTTGCACCAAAGAGTTCTTTTTTATTTCTGTCCCAGATAACAAACGAAAACATTCCTCTGAGTTGATTAAGGATCTTTTCGCCGTACTCTTCATATCCATGAATAAGAACTTCTGTGTCAGAGTTTGTGGCAAATGTATGTCCGGATTTTATCAGCTGCTCACGTATCTGTTTGTAATTATATATCTCACCGTTAAAAACAATAACGAGTGAGCCGTCTTCATTGTACATTGGCTGTGCACCGGCATCAATATCAATAATGCTTAGTCTTCGGTGACCGAGTGCTACATTTTCATCAATATACTGTCCTTCTCCGTCAGGTCCTCGATGTCGAATCTTTTCCATCATCTTTTTCAGAACGATGTTTGCGTTGTCGATTGTGTTAGTGAAACCTACATATCCGCACATGTTTCCACGCCTCCGGTTTATGAAATAAAATTTTTGCTTTATCATAGTAAACGGCAGATTTGTTTTGACGTTCATTATAATTATACTATAAAACATGACAGTATGCAATAGCATCAAATATATTATAATCATAGTGAGCACAAAATATTTTTTTCATTTACTACAGCCGGTTGCATGCGGTACAATTAAATGTTATACTATATATACAAAAATATTCATTGATTCAGGAGGGTTCGTTTATGTATAAAAATTTGCTGAATAAAGCCAGGGAAGCAAGAGAAAAATCGTTTTGCAGCTATTCGGGATTTGCAGTTGGCGCTGCGCTTCTTTGCAGTGACGGTGAGATTTTTACAGGATGCAATATAGAGAATATATCATATTCACTTACAAACTGTGCAGAGAGGACTGCAATTTTTAAGGCTGTTTCAGAAGGAAAAAAAGACTTTACGGCTATTGCTGTAGTTGGCTCTGTAAAGTCCTGTGATTGTTTTGAAAGCCAGTGTTTCCCATGTGGTGCATGCCTTCAGGTTATGAGTGAATTCTGTGGTTCTGATTTTGAAGTGATCCTTGCAGAGCATGGTGAGGCAAAAGTATATAAGTTTAATGAACTTATGCCAAGAATCTTCGATTCGAAGTTCTGATTACTTTTTTTTCTGAACTTTTTTGATCACATTTCCTTTTTCATCCACTATAGAGCAGTTATCAAGCTGACTGCAAAGATTTGACACTATGCTTTGTCTGTACTCGTTTCTAAGCTGCTGCTGTTCTGCCTTTTCAGTTTCAGAGAGTCCTTCAGGTGTTTTGGATTTTCTTGCAAGTTCGTTGATTCGCTTTATTTTTTCATCAGTCATATTAATGTTCAGCCTTTCATTATTTTTAATATATATATTGTATCATACGGAGGAGTTAATTTCAATGATAAAAACAGTTCTTATTACTGGTGCTTCAAGAGGAATAGGTGCAGCTGCGGCAAAACTGTTTGCTGCTAACGGATACACCGTTATAATAAATTACTTAAACAGTGTGGAAAAGGCCCTTGAACTTGCAGAGGAAACGGGTGGTTATGCGATAAAGGCAGATGTTTCTGATATAGTTCAGACAGAAAATATGATAAATGAAATAATAGAAAAATTCGGAAAAATTGATGTTCTGGTCAACAATGCCGGAATTTCCGTGACAGGAGTTTTCGATATGGTGCCGCCCGGGGATGTTAAGAAACTTTTTGATATAAATGTTTTCGGAACCCTTAACTGTACCCGTTCAGTTCTCCCGCATATGATCAGAAGAAAATACGGCAAGATAATAAATGTTGCATCGATGTGGGGAGAAACGGGGGCGTCCTGTGAGGTACATTATTCAGCATCCAAGGCGGCTGTTATAGGCTTTACCAAAGCTCTTGCAAAAGAAACCGGACCAAGTGGCATTAATGTAAATTGTGTGTCTCCGGGTCTTATTATGACGGATATGAACAGCTGCTATTCCGCTGATGAACTTGATGGGATAATTGAAGAAATTCCACTTGGCAGAAGTGGAAGCCCCTTTGATGTAGCTGAAACAATACTGTTTCTGGCTTCAGAAAAATCAAGCTTTATCACCGGTCAGACGATAGGGGTAAACGGCGGAATGATTGTGTAAAATCAACAACAGATTAATAGTAAAATTATGCATAATAAAAAAAATAAACAAAAATTAAAAATGCTATTGAACTTTGTTTTTTATTGTGATATATTTATTTTAATAAAAAATTACTTTGTTTTTACAGGTAAATGACAACAGACAGATAATATGTGATAGAAAAAAGGTGGCTGAACAATTATGAAATTTATAAAAGATACAGCCTTGAAAATCTCTTTGTCAGTAAAGAAACTGAATCAGAAAAGAGAACAAAACGGCAGCACATACAGGATGACAAATTTTTTCCTGACTTTGCTTTTCCCGGTATTCATAGTCCTTATGGCAGAGCTTAATCAGGGGAAATATCCAAGCAAACTGGTGATGTTTATTGTAAACAAACCAACAGTTCTGATTTTTGATATTCTGGTAGCAGCGGTTATCTTTACAGCGCTTACTCTTCTGTTCAGAAAGATATGGCGTGCTGTTGCAGTTCAGAGTGTCGTGTATTTTTTACTTTCTGTAACAGAACTTTTTAAGTATGGCACTAACGGAAACCATCTGCTGCTTACTGATATGAAGCTTATCAAAAGTGTTAAGAGTCTTACTTCTTTTGCGTACATTAAGATAACGCCGCATCTTGTTGTTTATACTTTAATAGTTTTAATATATCTGGCGGCTGTATTCTGGTTTAATCCTCAGTTTAAACTCAGTATTAAGAAAAGCATCGCTCCTGCAGCCGCATGTATTGCCTCTGTTTTATCAATGTTCTTTATATCTGGTTTTTCAAAGCCTGTTTATTCTTTCTTTGACATTGATACAACTGAAGCTGATAATGTGTTTATTTTAAATGAAAAGTTTGAAAACAACAGTTTTCTTGCTTTTTTCTGTGAGACAGCAAGTGAAAATATTGCTAATAAACTTAAGGCACCTGAAAATTATACAGAAAAGACAATTGAAGACTGCCTGAATGTTGAAGTGGAAGATATAAGTACAGACAGTGATTTTAAAAAGCCTAATGTCATAGTTATTATGTCTGAGGCTCTTGCAGATTTCAGAGTGTTTGATGAACTTCAGGTAAGTGACAAATACTACAGCGGATTTGACAAAATGGCTGATGAAGGATACAGAGGCAAGCTCATAGTTCCTACGTTTGCGAGTTACACAGTAAGAACTGAGTTTGAACTTCTGTTCGGACTTCCGGTTAAGTCTCTCAATGATCCGAATATGCCTCAGAGAAAACTGGCTGACAGGGAACAGCCTTCGATAGTTCGTTATTATAAGTCGTTCGGATATGATACCGCATACGTACATCCTTTCTTAAGTTCGTTCTACAGCAGAAAACGTGTGTACGGAACATTTGGATTTGATCAGATGTATTTTGAAGACAGTCTTACTGTTCCGGTTGAATACAGCGGTTCATATATTAATGATGAAACGGTATTCAATCAGCTTGAAAAACTTGTTGAAGAAACAGATAATCCGATTTACATTCATACCACTACGATGCAGAATCATCAGCCTTACACTACAGGAAAGTATCCTAATGAGTTAGATAACTATCTTGAAAACGTAAAGCTTACTTCCGATGCGCTTACAGTATTCCTGGATAATCTTAAGAAGATTGATGAACCAACGCTTGTATTTCTCGTAGGCGATCATTTTCCTTCATTTAAAAATGACAGTGAAAATATATACGATAAACTTAATATAAACAGTTCAACATGCGGGGTTGTATATGAGCAGAATTACTTCCTCTGGAGTAATTATAATCAGGATTATTCAGAAGTTCCGCAGGAAAAGTTTTCAGCATTTTATGTTCCGTATGTTCTCCTTAATCTTATAGGGGCTCCTAAGGATACATTTATTCAGGCTATGTCTGAAAAGATGGAAACACTTCCGGTTTATTCAACTCAATATGATTCACATATACCGAATGACGATGAACTGGATGTGCTTACCTACGACAGAGTAATAGGTGATAATATTTCGGGGTGATACATACCGCTAAAAAATTCGCTGCATTTTTCTGCAGCGGATTTTTTTATTATCTTACAATAGCAGCAAATGATATATGTTACAAATTAGTATTTTTTCACGAAAATTATGTGAATCGGGTATATGCTATTTAAAAGCAAACATTTATACAAATTTTACTTTTGTAACAAATAAATCTGGTTTATATTGTACTTTATAAACTAAAAAAATGCAGAAATCTGAAATTTTTGTGACAAAAACCACGCTTGTATACAATATATGCTGTTTGCATAAACTTGACAAAAAGCTGAAAATAAATTAAAATATAATTATCTCTAAGTTTGAACTTTAATGTAGAAAAATAATTAAGGAGGTGTGCAATTTATGAATGGTTACGTTGACTTTCATTCCGGAATATTACCTAAACTTGATGCAGAAGATATGGACGCTGAAGTAGACAGATGCGTGGATATTTTGAAAATTCTGCATAAGGCTAAGATAAAAACTGTAGTAGCTACCCCGTTTTTCAATTCTGTAGATAACAATGTTCCATCATTTCTTGCGAACCGTGAAGAGTCGTACAAACTTCTTAGTGATAAGATTAAGGGCATGTCTCTCCCAAGAATAATTCTTGGTTCTGAAGTTCTTTTTACAACTTCACTTCTTGATATTGGTGATGCTTCAAAACTCTGCGTCGGAAATACAAATTACATAATGCTAGCTTTACCATATCAGGAATATAGTGATATGGTACTTGAAACACTTCAAAAGCTGATTATTTCAAAGAATCTCTGTCCTATTATTGCTCATATTGAAAAATATCTTGAATTTTACACTATTGAACAGATTGAGAAGATTTCATCCATTGGAGTTATCATGCAGCTTAGCTGTGACGCTATCATAAACAGAGTTACAAGAAAATCAGCTCTCGAACTGCTTACAAGAAATGTAGTTCAGATTATCGGATCAAATGACATTACAAAGCAGGACGGACACCGAACAGTACTTGAAACAGCCATGGATGTTCTTAATAAGGATGTATCGAGCATAGCCTCTATTGACGTTCTTAACAAGAATATTAAGGATATTCATACATCTGACTTTAAGGAAGGCGTTAATGAAGCTTTGGCTCCTTCACCTCAGTATGCTGATGCGATCCGAATTATGAGATATCATCTGCCGCTTGGGAAGTATAAGCAGATTAAGAACAACGCAGGTATGATTATTTCAAACGCGAACATAAAAGATATTATGTGTTAAAAAACAACCGGAAAACGAGTACAGGTTTTCCGGTTTATTTTTTAGTTTTCTTTACTTTCGATGTAGAATGTGGCTTCCATATCAGCGATGCTTAGTGCAAGTGAAAGAGGAAACATTTCAAAAGCCTTGCTGACATTGTATTTTTCTTCGCATCCTGAGAACCCCATATGGTATCTGATTGCAAAGGCTTCTTCTCGGGAAAGCCTCATGAATCCGGATATGATATAGACTGATTTTTCACCATGCCCATAGGGTAAAGAGTCGTTTATTGTGTAGTACGGAACCTTTTCCCATTCTCCTCGTTCGTTTTTAGCATTTCTGTAGTCAACTGTGTAAAAGTTTATTTTGCAGAGGTCATGTAGAAGAGAGGTTATTGCAATTGTTTCATCATCGTATGAAAGACCGTAAACATCTGTAACACGTGTTCTTTCCTTAAGGCAGTTGCAAACATTTACGCTGTGTTCAACAAGACCGCCTTCGTATGCGCCATGATATTTTGTGCTGCATGGAGCCGTAAAAAAATCACAACCGTCTGAAAGAAGATAATTGAGAAGTTTGTCTGCTCCCGGACGTGTAATGTTTTTTTGATAAATATCAATAAACTGTTCTTCGAAATTCATAAAAAGTACCTCTTTTCAGTATGGTTACGTATTTGCTTATATATACATTATACTGCTTATGACATTTGAGTACAATATTTATTTTAAAAATTTTTCTTTTTTAGTTTATTGGCTTGAAAAATTATATAAATTATAGTAATATATATACTGTGGATTGATGTCGTTACGTCATTTTTCCCAAATATAGTAAGCGTAATAAAAATTGCGTTTACTATTAGCCGGTTTGCCCATCCGATGACGTAGTCATAGGATGGGCAAGGAAATATAAATAAAATAATTATAGTGAAAGTCAAATTCATTTTGACGTTCACTATAATTTCAAAGGAGAAATATAATGAAATTACTTTCGATAGTAGTACCATGTTACAATGAACAGGAAGTTCTTCCTTTATTTTATGACAAGATAACAGAAGTAATGACCGGGATGAAATCAGAGCATCCGGAACTTGATTACGAAGTTGTTTTTATAAATGACGGCTCAAAGGATAAAACACTTGAAGGACTGAGGAAATATGCCAAAATGGATGAACGTATAAGGTATATTTCATTTTCTAGAAATTTCGGAAAGGAAGCCGGTATGTTTGCCGGACTTGAAGCCTCAAAGGGAGATTATGTTGTTGTTATGGATGCGGATTTGCAGCACCCGCCGGAGTTTCTGCCTCAGATGTATGAATATGTTTCAAGCGGAGAATATGACTGTGCAACAACAAGAAGAGTTGACCGTGAAGGCGAATCAAAGATAAGAAGTTTCTTTGCAAGAAAGTTTTATAAGATAATGAATAAGATATCTCAGACAGAGATTGTTGACGGCGCTCAGGATTTCAGATTTATGACGCGTCAGATGGTTGATTCAATTCTTTCAATGAGAGAGTATAACAGATTTTCCAAAGGTATATTCAGCTGGGTTGGATATCGTGTAAAGTATATTGAGTTTAAGAATGTGGAACGTGCTGCAGGAACTACAGCATGGTCTTTCTGGGGACTTTTCAAGTATTCACTTGAGGGGATAATAGCCTTTTCAACTGCGCCTCTGGCTATAGCCTCACTTCTTGGTATTATATCATGTTTTATTGCATTTATAATGGCTGTTGTGATTATTATTCAGAAACTGACTGTTGGAATTCGTGCTGACGGTTATCCTACTATAGTTTGTCTGATTCTGCTTTTTGGCGGACTCCAGCTATTTACTACAGGTATTCTCGGACAGTATCTTGCCAAGACATACATGGAATGCAAGAACAGACCGGTTTATCTGGTTCAGGAGACCGAAAAAGATGCAAGAGAAAATATGGAGAATAAAGATTGAGTCGTAACATACGTATAATATTTATTATCCTGTCAGTTATATTTATTATTTTTCTGTATCAGATATGTCGTTTCTATATGAATGTAAAATATATTTCAGTAAAGGATGATCCTGAAACAAATACAGTGAATGTTCTGCGCGGAGACTTTTATGTTTTTGGTGAAAACGGATTTTACGGTGTTAAAAACAGCAAAGGCAAAATCATAATTGAGGCCAGGTGGAACGAAATAAATCAGATCGATTCAGAACGTTTTATAGTTTCCTCTTTTGCTTCGAGGGGAATCAGATACGGAATAATAGATACAAGTGAAAATATCATCGTTCCGTTTGTCTATACAGATATAACAGGATATAATGATGAATTTCTTGTCGGGACTACTGAAAAAGGAAAATATGTTCTCTTTGACAATTCCGGACAGACTCTGATTTCTGAGGAATGGGATGCTTTCAGAAAAAACTATGACAGTAAACCACTTTCGTTTTACGGAAATTATATTCAGGTTAAAAAAGAAAAAAATATTTACCAGATTCAAAGCAGCAGTGATGGTGGATTGTTTATGAAAAAGCTCATTATGACGAAAAAGATAAATGGTGAGGAACGTGAACTCACGGTTCTGAATCGTTCTTCTTCATTGAGCTTGAGTGATTCATGTCGCATTTACAATGAGGTTATTGACAATACACTTTACTATATCAACGCTCTTTTTTCCAATGATACAGCAGCGATAATGACTCTTTCATGGGGTGATGACTATAGGGATCTGATGCCTGACAATATGAACATAAGAGGCAGTGAACTGAAATATATCACAGATCCGGTGCCGGAAATAACTGATAGTGAGAACGGTATTGTTTCGTATCGCTGCGAGGTATCGGTCTATTATATTTCTCATGATGATATCCGCTGGGACGGAAGTTATACCGATACTGAAAATACCGCCAGATTTGAGATAACATACAAAAAAAATACTGACGGAAAACTGAGTATTTTAAAGGCCAGAGCCATAAAAACTGATGTTAGTGAAGCGGGACTTCCGGAAGATATCAAAATTCGTGTTACGGAAAATGCAAGTTAATATCAGATAATCAGAATTACAGTATTGACATCACATTTTTCATGTGATATAATTGTAAACGTAAATTGAATACACCTTATCAAGAGTGGTGGAGGAACCAGGTCCTGTGAAACCCGGCAACCTGACTGATTCATATAGTTTCAGACAAGGTGCTAAATCCTGCGGAAGAATATCCGAAAGATGAGGAATTTATTAATAACAATGAATTCAGACGTTCGGAGAATTATCCGAACGTTTTCTTTTTACGGATAGTGACAGCATATAAAAAATACAAAACGGAGGAAAAAACAATGAAAAAATTCTTTACTTCAGAATCAGTAACAGAAGGACATCCTGACAAAATCTGCGATCAGATTTCAGATGCGATCCTTGATGCTATACTTGAAAAAGATCCGGCTGCCAGAGTTGCTTGTGAAACAGCTGCTGCGACAGGTATGATTATGTGTATCGGTGAAATTACAACCAGTGCATATGTTGATATTCCGAAGATTGCACGTGATGTTGTAAATGACATCGGATATGACAGGGCAAAGTTTGGATTTGACGGAAATACATGTTCTGTTATCACATCAATCAACGAGCAGTCAGGCGATATCGCCATGGGTGTAAACGAAGCACTTGAATCAAAGGACGGAAGTTCAAACAATGCAGATTCTATAGGTGCCGGAGATCAGGGCATGATGTTTGGTTTTGCATGCAACGAAACCAAGGAACTTATGCCAATGCCAATCTCACTTGCACACAAGCTTACAATGCGCCTTACAGAAGTAAGAAAGAACGGAACGCTTGTATATCTCAGACCTGATGGAAAATCACAGGTTACAGTTGAGTATGATGACGGAAAACCTGTAAGGGTTGATACAGTTGTAAT
>JAEDJV010000086.1 GCA_016296165.1 Oscillospiraceae bacterium
GAATTTGAACGCTCCTATGTTTATGATTTTGAACATGTAGTTGTCAAATCACTCACGACTGATAATGATGAGTATATTGTTGCTGATAATGAGAGCATTGATTTGAAGGAAATTGCAATTTCTGATTTACTGTTGCAGCTTCCGTCCAAGATTCTTTGTGACGAAAACTGCAGGGGGTTATGTACTTCCTGTGGCTGCAATTTAAACGAATCACAGTGTGATTGCTTTTCATCTTAATTTATGCTTGATAGGAGGTTTAATCATGGCTGTACCAAAGAGAAAAACGTCTAAAGCAAGACGTGATAAAAGACGTTCAAATGTATGGAAGTTAGATGCTCCAGCATTCAGCAGATGTACAAACTGCGGAGAACTCACTTCACCACACAAGGTTTGCAAGAACTGTGGTTTCTATAAGGGCGTTGAGGTTATTAAGAAGGAAGCGTAAAAGACAGCTTTCCGGTGATTAGAGGAGGAGCGATTCTCCTCTAATTTTTTTATTATATGAAACTTTTACAGATGAAAATTTATAATCAGGAGGTATTTTTATGCCATTACCTGTGGTTGCGGTCGTAGGCCGCCCTAATGTAGGCAAATCTACACTTTTTAATAAATTAATTGGCAAACGCCTTTCAATAGTTGAAGATACTCCGGGAGTAACAAGAGACAGAATCTATTCAAAGTGCGAATGGAGAAACAGGGAGTTTATGGTTGTTGATACAGGTGGTATCGAACCTAAGACAGACGATGTAATTCTTTCACAGATGAAGAGACAGGCTGAACTTGCAATTGAAAGGGCCGATGTTATAGTTCTTGTTACAGATGTAAGGTGCGGTGTTACTGCAAGCGACTATGATGTTGCAACAATGCTTCAGAAGAGTGGAAAACCAGTAATTCTTGCCGTAAACAAATGTGATACAATCGGTGAGGTACCGCCGGAAGTTTACGAATTCTATAATCTCGGCCTGGGGGATCCGTTTCCGATTTCATCTGCACATGGTCATGGTACCGGTGATCTTCTTGATGAATTGTTCAGGTTTTTCCCTGATGATAAGGATTCTGACTATGATGATGACTGTATAAAAGTTGCTGTTATCGGTAAGCCGAATGCCGGAAAGTCATCTCTTATCAATCGTATTGCAGGTGAGGAACGCGTTATTGTATCATCTATTGCGGGTACAACTCGTGACGCAACTGATACGATGATTGAGAATGAACATGGAAAATTTGTTTTCATCGATACGGCTGGTATCAGAAAAAAATCAAAAGTTACGGAAAATATAGAAAGATACAGTGTTCTAAGAGCATATATGGCTGTTGACAGAGCTGATGTATGCATTATAGTAATAGACGCCGAAGAAGGATTCACTGAACAGGATTCAAAGGTGGCAGGTTATGCTCACGAACAGGGCAAAGCTTCTATTGTTGCCGTTAACAAATGGGATCTTATCGAGAAAAACGACAAAACAATGGACGAATTCAGAACTAAGCTTGCAAACGATTTTAGTTTTATGTCCTATGTACCGTTTGTGTTTATATCTGCAAAAACCGGACAGAGAGTTGATAAGCTTTTTGAGATGATAGTACATGTAAACGATCAGAACTCAATGAGAATATCAACAGGTATGCTTAACGATGTTCTTGCATATGCTACTACAAGAGTACAGCCACCTTCAGACAAGGGTAAGAGACTTAAGATTTATTATATGACTCAGCCTTCTACAAAACCTCCAACGTTCGTTACTTTTGTAAATAAGGCAGAACTCTTTCATTTTTCATATCAGAGATATATTGAAAATCAGATTCGATCAACCTTCGGTCTTGATGGTACACCTGTCCGGTTTATCGTCAGGGAACGCGGTAAAGATAATGGCTGATAGCAGACGGGGGACAGATTATGCTGACATTTATTATAATATTATGCTTTGCTGCAGCTTATCTCATCGGAAGCTGTAACTCTGCGATTATTATTATAAAACTTTTAAAACATGAGGACATCAGAAACTTCGGAAGCAAAAATGCCGGTCTTACCAATGTACTGAGATGTTTCGGTAAGGGACCTGCACTTGCTACTCTTATTACGGATCTTCTCAAGGGTTCACTTACTATATTGTTAATAAAGTTTATTGTTTCACGGGCAGGTTTTGAAGGCGATATTATGACTATAGGATATATATCAGGATTTCTTGTAATGCTAGGTCATATATTTCCTGTATATTACGGATTTAAAGGGGGCAAGGGAGTTCTTGTTGCAGCAACAGTTCTGCTGGCTATAGATATAAAGACTTTTGCTGTAGTTATTCCTTTGTTTGCAGTAATGCTCATGCTGACAAAATATGTTTCAGTTTCATCTATTACAGCAGCAGCAGCTTATCCTGTAGTTACTTTTGTTCTTCAGCGTTTTGTAAGCGGCTTTGAAATGAAAACAGTTCTTATTCATACCGGGCTTGTTTGTCTTAACAGTATACTGATTATATATATGCATCGTGCAAATATTCAGCGACTCAGAAACGGAAATGAAAATAAATTTTCGTTTAAGAAAAGCTAACGATAGGGAGGAATAGACTATGTCAAAAATAGTGATACTTGGTGCAGGTGCTTTCGGAATAAGCATTGCGATAATGGCTGCAGAATCAGGACACATTGTAACAATGTGGTCTGCTTTTGAGAGTGAAGTGGAAGCTCTCTGCAGAGACAGAGAACACAAGGATAAGCTTCCTGGAGTAAAGATTTCTGAAGAAATAAAGTTTACTTCAGATATATCATGCATAACAGGGGCTGATATGGTCGTTATAGGTGTACCGTCTATATTTGTTCGTAAAGTAGTAAGACAGGCTGCACCTTTTATAACCCCTGAGATGATTATTGTTAATACAAGCAAGGGTCTTGAAGATGAAACATATCTTAGAATGAGTCAGGTTATCAGAGAAGAGATAAAAGATTCACCAATCGTTGTACTTTCCGGACCTTCACACGCAGAGGAAGTTGCAAGAAATATCCCTACAACAATTTCAGCAGCCTCTGAAAATACCGAAGCTGCAGTAAAAGTACAGGATGCACTCTCTAACAAATATCTCAGAATATATCTTAATGATGATGTCATAGGATGTGAACTCGGCGGTTCACTTAAGAACATAATAGCACTTTGTGCGGGTATCTGTGACGGTCTGGGTTATGGCGACAATACAATAGCTGCACTTATGACCAGAGGTATAACAGAGATAGCACGTCTTGGCGTTGCTATGGGAGCAAGGCTGGACACATTTTTCGGTCTTACCGGAATAGGTGATCTTATCGTAACATGTACGAGTCTTCACAGCAGGAATCGTCGTGCCGGTACCCTTATCGGAAAAGGTGTCTTACCGGATGATGCTGTAAAACAGGTAGGTACTGTTGAGGGATATTACTGCTGTAAGGCAGCATATGGTCTCAGCAGAAAAATGAACGTTGAGATGCCGATTACCGAAGAACTTTACAGGGTACTTTTTGAAAACGGAGATGTTAATGTACCGCTTTCTAATCTAATGAACAGACCAAGCAGACATGAGAGGGAAACACCTCTTGTTTAAAACAGATGCCGTCTCATTTTGAGACGGCGTTTATCAAATTGGAAAGGATTGTGAATTTATGTTTTTTGATTATTCTGATACAGACTCATCATATCGTATTGGAAAAGTAACGATAGATAAAAGCTTTCATACACAGAGCGCGGATGAAAATTTTTATAATTACTTTTGTAATGATACTTTGTACTCGATGACCAGAACAATTCATCCGGATGATCTGGAGCTATTTAAGGAAACGGTAAATTCACTGTCTGATGATGAGGTAAAATACAGTCTGATTCGAATGAAAAGGACTTCCGGTGAATACAAATGGATGATAGTCAAGATGTCTGTAAATATACAAATGCTTGCGAGAGGCAGGAGATACACAGATATCATCGTTAAGGATGCACTTCTTCTTGAAAAAAATACTACTGGTCTTGAAAATATAATAGACCGTTTCAGGTTCCTTATGAGTGTTCAGGAATCTATAATTTTTGAGTACGAAAGTCATACGGGAAAATTTTATATTTACTCATTTGATTATAATGCCAATACAGTCTTTTTCAACGAAGATTTTGATTATTTTCATTTTCATGTTCTTTCTGAAAATATGATTGCTGAAGCAAGCAGAGACACTTTTGAGAGTTTCTATGAGAGTGTGAAAAACGGTATTTCCAGATTTAGATTTGAACTTGAAACAGGAATTCTGACAAACGGAGAACAGATTCAGTCTCAGGAATTCAGTGGGTTTACTGTTACTGACGGTGAGGGCAGGAAAACAGTTCTTGGACTTATCTCACCTAAAAATACTGAAGAAGAGGCGTTTTCAGCATCCAATCCTGCTTATGAGGCAAATCTTGATCCGCTTACTCGTCTTTTCAACAAAAAAGCCATTACCAACTATGCTCTGTCAAGAATAGAATCCGGTGCAGTTGGGTCAGTTACTATTGTAATTATAGATGTTGATAATTTCAAGTACATAAATGATACATACGGGCATTTATTCGGTGATGAAATCATCTGCACAGCAGCTTCAGTATTAAAAAAGGAGACGGGGTCAAAAGGTGTTGCCGGCAGAATAGGCGGAGACGAGTTTATGCTTGTGCTTGATAATATTTCCGATGAGATGGAGCTTAGAAGTATTCTTCGTGCTGTGCGTTCAAACATAGAAGTACTCTGTGCGGAAAAAACTGATGGATTAAAGGTAACCTGCTCAATGGGTACAGCCGCATATCCATATGATGCAGATTCGTATCAGCAGCTGTTTATGACCGCTGATAAGGCACTGTATATTGCAAAGGAAAAGGGAAAAGACCGATATGTAATCTATAACAAAGAAAAACATGGTGAGATAAATCATCAGGTGAATACTATTTCAACTGGTTCGTCTTTGGGTCTCTCCTCAGCTCCCGGAAAAGCATCAGCTGTTGGAAACCTGATTTCTGATTATGCGTTATCCGGAAAAATTACTCTTATGGAGGCGCTTGAAATAATCGGAAAAAAATTTGAGCTGGACAGGATTGGAATATTTGCAGGGGATAATTTATCCTGTTTATATTCATGGCCTGAATCTGATGAAAAAAATGATGCTCTTTATATTTTAAATGAAAGATATTCAGAAAATTTTTCAGACGACAATGTCTTTGTAATAGATAATACGGATATTCTTGAAGGAAGATACTCTGAAGCTTTTTCCAGACTTATAAGAAACGGAGTAAATGCTGCAGTTCAGTATGTTTACAGAGAAGACGGCAAAATAAAAGGGTATATGACTTATGAACTTCTCGGACATTATAAAAAATGGCCTCAGATGGATGTGAACTTTATGAATGTACTTTCAAAAATAATTTTTGAAACAATTTTTAAGGGAGAAAATAAACATGGGTAAAGTAGTATGGAATCCGGGAACTCTTCTTGCACCGCTTCCGGCAGTTCTGGTATCATGTGGAACTATGGAAAAAGCAAATGTACTTACAGTAGCATGGACAGGAATAATTAATACCCATCCGGCAATGACCTATATATCGGTCAGACCTTCGAGACATTCATACGATATGATTAAGGAAACGGGCGAGTTTGTAATTAATCTTACTACTTCAGCAATGGTGCGTACTGTTGATTTTTGCGGTGTAAGGTCAGGAAACAAGCTTGATAAAATTGAAAAATGCAGTCTCCATAAAGAGAAAGCGAGTAAAGTGTCTGCTCCGATTATATCTGAAAGTCCTCTGAGTCTGGAATGCAAAGTAACAGAGATAAAGCATCTTGGTACACATGATATGTTTATAGCCGAGATTGTCGCAGTAGATATAGAAGACAGATTTATTGACAGTAAAGGTAAATTAAACCTTCAGCAGGCGGGACTTATGGCATATTCTCACGGCGAATACTTCTCACTTGGAAGAAAACTTGGAGAATTCGGATATTCCGTAAGAAAAAAAAATAAAAACACTAAAAGGAAATAAAATCCTTTTAGTGTTTTTTTCTGTATTCTGAAGGTGTGAAACCGGTTATTTTTTTAAACTGTCTCATAAAATGTACGTCGCTGTCGTAGCCGCACATCGCTGCAATTGATGAAACTGTTTTCTGGGTGGATTCAAGGAGTTGACATGCCAGTTTGATTTTGCTTTCGATAACGTCATTTATGCATGTTATTCCAAAGGCATCACGATACAGCATCTGAAAATAAGAACGGCTCAGATTGACCTGACGGCATATGGAATCCACAGTCCATTTTTCATTGGGATTACTGTAAATCTTTCTTCTTACTTCAAGAAGTTTATCATAGTAAGGTAGTTTTCCGGATGGAATTTCTGATTTTACTTCGTTTCCAAGTACCATAAAAAGAGACGAAACATACTGTCCGAGCAGTTCATTTTTGTGAGTACTAAGGTTATAATACTCGTTTAGTATAATGTTTAGCAGATAATCAGTTTTACTGCATGATGATAGCTGATACAGGGTATTTGCACTGAGGTCATAAGGAATTATAGTATTGGCATTCCCGTCGGATTTCAGAGTCAGACGATCAAAAACCAGAACCTCACCTGTAGCAAATATGTTGTACTGAGTATCTCTGTCAATGATAATAAAAGAATTTTTATATTTTTGAGTATAATTCCCGTTTATACAGAAGACAGCGGGAGATTTTAGAATATACAGAACCAGACAGTCTTCAGGACTTTTCAGGGAAGGTCGGTAAAATTCATCCTGTCTGCAGCTTATACTTATATCGTTAATAATCATGATAGTATTTTTCCTTGTGAATGTGTGTAATATGTAATAATTGTATCATAGATTAGATATAAAAGCAAGCTTTTTGCTAGTATAATCAATATATTTGTGATATAATAACATCAAAATAACTAATAATTTGTACTGATATATAGTTTGTTACTCGTACTGAAATAAAAGACAATTGGTTAGTATGCATAATATAATAAATCATTGATTTTGACTCTGTAAAATTATATAATAATATCATAGGATGGAACAGATGATAGTTTAGAACTGAATTTCTGTTACGAATTTGTGAATGTGTATAAAAATTTATTAATTATGGAGGAATACTCAATGAACAGAAAAATTAGATTTTCGGCATGTTTTCTTGCAGCAGCAATGATGATGTCATCATTCGGAGCATATGAAAATATCGGTGTAAGCAATGTCGTCAATACAACAGTTGTAACAGCTGCTGAAACTTCTGTTAAGATCCTGAACACAGTCGGATTTGGTGAAGGCATGTATGCGACATGGTCTTCAGTTAGTGGTGCTTCAGGATATAACGTATATGTTGACGGTGCCCAGATTGATTCGATGCTTATAAGACAGTATCAGGGCTATATGAGGGCTGATGCGGTAGGCCTCAAGGCAGGAAGCCATACAATGAAAGTAGTTCCGGTTATCAACGGAAAAGAAGATTCTTCAAAGGCAGCAGAGACAAAGGCTTCCGCTTATGCTCATGACAGATCAGGGTTCGGATTTGTGAACGGTTCATCATCAGGTGCGTATAATGATGATGGTACACTCAAGTCAAATGCACTGGTTGTATATGTAACAGATGCGAACAAAGATAACGTGACGGTAAATATTGATGCTGGTTCAGGTCTTACGAATGTTTCCGGCGTACAGAATATTCTTCTCGCATATAAAAAGGGTAAGGAAACCAGACCACTTTGTCTGAGATTTATAGGAAACATAACAGATCCTGCTAATACACCTAAGGGCGATCTTATGGTAGATACAGTTAAAGCAGGACTTACTGTTGAAGGTATAGGAAACGATGCAGTATTTAACGGTTTTGGACTGGTTTTAAAGAACAGCTCAAACGTTGAAGTGAGAAACATAGGCTTTATGAACTGTAACAGTTCCGAAGGTGATAACTGCGGACTTCAGCAGGCAAATAATCATGTATGGGTTCACAACTGTGATTTCTTCTATGGAGATGCAGGTTCTGATGCTGATCAGGCAAAGGGCGACGGTGCACTCGATACAAAAACTTCTACATATATTACTCATTCCTACAATCACTTCTGGGATAATGGAAAATGTAATCTTCAGGGTATGAAGAGTGAAAGCACAGAGAACTATATCACATACCACCACAACTGGTATGATCACTCAGACTCTCGTCATCCTAGAATCAGAACATGTTCAGTTCATATCTACAATAACTATTTTGACGGAAATGCCAAGTACGGAGTAGGCGTAACAATGGGAGCATCTGCTTTTGTTGACAGCAACTATTTCAGAAACTGTCCTAACCCGATGATGAGTTCAATGCAGGGAACAGATGCCATGGGTGAAGGAACTTTTTCCGGTGAAGACGGCGGTATCATCAAATCGTTCAACAATGTTTTCGTTGATGCAAAGAGTTATGTAAAATATTCAGATAACAATACAAGTTTTGACGCTTATGAAGTGTCAAATCCAGCAGATAAGGTTCCTTCTGGTGTTAAGACACTTCAGGGAGGCACAGGTTATAACAACTTCGATACTTCATCAGTTATGTACAAATATACAGCTGATGCACCTGCTGATGTTCCTTCAGTAGTAAAATCAAAAGCCGGACGAGTAGATGGCGGCGACTTCAAGTGGCAGTTTGACAATGCGGTTGATGATGTAAGCTATGCAGTAAATCAAGGCCTTAAGAGTGCTCTTGTAAATTATAAGTCATCAATAGTTGCAATCGGAAGCGGATTTAAGGAAGACAACTCAAATCCACCTGTTGTAACAACAGTTACAGTTACAACAGCTTCAACTCCTGTCACAACAGTATCTTCGGCTGTATCTACAACTCAGAATACAACATCAACTTCATCACAGCAGGGAACAGTAACTGCTTCAGAAGTAATATTCTGTGCTCCAAACGGAAATGGTGACGGAACATATTCAAATCCTGCATCAGTTCAGTCAGCTCTTGAAAATATTAAGCCTGGCGGAGTAATCTGGCTTAAAGGCGGCATTTATAAGTTCAACGAAACAATTGTAATTCCTGAATCTAATAGTGGTACAGCTTCAGCATACAAGACAATAGCGTCTGCTCCTGGTGAGACAGCTGTGTTTGATTTCACTGGAATGTCAGTTGCTCCATCAAACAGAGGCGTTTCGATGGAGGGTAGCTACTGGCACTGGTATGGTGTTCAGATTCAGAAAGCCGGCGACAATGGCATGATTCTCTCCGGAAGCAACAATATCATTGAGATGTGTGTATTTAACAATAATCAGGATACTGGTCTTCAGATAAGCAGAACAAATACAAATTACGCAAACATTTCACAGTGGCCGTCAAACAATCTCATCAAGAACTGTACAGCATATGACAACTGCGATGATGCTACAATGGAAAATGCAGACGGATTTGCAGCAAAACTTACATGCGGTGAAGGAAATGTATTCGAAGGCTGTATGTCATATAACAACTCCGATGACGGATGGGATCTCTATGCTAAGGAAGCAACAGGTCCGATTGGTGTAGTTAAGTTCAGAAACTGTATCGCTTTCAGAAACGGATATACAACTGATGGCAGAGGCTATGGCGACTGTGACGGTAACGGATTCAAACTTGGCGGTTCAGGCGTAGGTACTGCTCACGTACTTGAAAACTGTGTTGCGTTTGAAAACCTCCACCATGGTTTTACAGATAACAATAACCCTAAGTTTGGTTCACTTACAAGCTGCACATCATACTCAAATTCTATTGGCGGCGGTAAGGCAAACTTCCAGCTTGACAGATGTACAGCCGGTACATTCAAAAACCTTCTCTCATATGTAGGTCCTGGAAAATGTTCAAGCGATAAATTCAATGGAAACATAACAAACAGCGTATTTTCAAACAGCGGCAAGTACTGGAGAGTAAGTGGAACAACTGCGGTTGCTAACAGTAAGGCTGGCGATAATGTAAGCGGCCCTACAGACAATGATTTCAAGAGTGTTAAAGCTCCTGCGATGGATACAGATTTCCACAAGGCATGGAGAAATGCTGACGGTTCAATCAATACACAGGGATTCCTTGAAGTAGTATCTTCAAGTGAGTATGCCTCAATGGGCGCTGTAATGTCTGCATTCTCATCACAGACACCAACATCACTTCCTAAGTATGACACTTCAGAACCTGTAGTTACAACAACCACTACAGCTGTAACAACAACTACTACAACTACAACTACAACCACAACTACTGCTCCGGTTACACAGCTGATTTATGGAGATATAAACGGTGACGGTGAAGTTGATATGACAGACCTCTCAGAACTCTCACTCTATTTCTTAAATGAAAAGGAACTGAATGATGGACAGAGAGCAGCTGCAGATACAACAGGTGACGGAGAACTTGATATTGCCGATCTTTCACACCTTAAACAGTATGTTTCAAAGAAAATAAGCTGGATAGGTAGAAAGTAATTATAAAACACATTTATACCAACCTCTTAAACGTAAAAC
>JAEDJV010000253.1 GCA_016296165.1 Oscillospiraceae bacterium
AATATCGAGGCACTGGAAGGTTAGTAATATGGCAAAATATTATATCAAGGATTTTTCGAATAAAAGAAATTTTTTCAGGTTGTTTTATCTTTACGGAGCATATTCAAACGATCAGATTCCGGCAGTCACAGGAAAGGAAAAGCGAAGCTGTGAGGAGGAAATATCCAGATATAAATATTTTATCGATAAAGAAAATATTTCCGTAAACAAGTTCGGAAGGAAGACTATTCATCATACGAAATGGGACAGATATCTTAATCAGGAGAATATTCTTTTCAGATTTTATAAATCATGGTCTTGCAGTCCTATTGATCTGAATCTGTATTTTATGATTATGACTGTGCTTACTCAGGAAGATTACAAGTCTGTAACGGACCATATTGTTCCGGACATTTATCATTATTTTTCTGTGGATATAGAAAAAACAAGTGTTATCTACAAAAAAATCAGTGAGCTTATAGACTATGGCCTGGTTGAAGTAAAAGAAAAGGGCAATCTGAAAAAATCATTTAAAAAGACAAATGAAAACAGATTCCGTTCAGATGCTGACAGGGAAATAATGCGCATGTTTGCTGAAAAAAGTCATATTTCAATGTACAGGCTTACGGATGATATTCTGGATAACAATTTCTCGCAGGAAGAACTTTATCTTCTGTATCATTCACTTGATTTTTTCAGAAATTCCACTCCGGTGACTGCACCGGCGTATTTTATCCAGGAGGCTATTGTAACATCAGCATCAAAAGTTGCAGTGGCTGATGACTATGCTGATAATCAGGGAGTTTTTCTTTTCTTTGACATGCACCCGTCCGATATACTTAATGATGATTTTATTACCTTTGCGGAGGAAGCTGCTGAAAGCAGATGTAAAATACGTATTACATATAAAAAATCCAGTGATACAATTGATTCTGACCCGCACACGTTTGAAAACAAAGAAAACTCCAAATCAGTTGTAATTCCTCTGAAAATTGTATATGACAGTATGCATGGCAGGCACTGCTTTTTCTGTTTTGATGAAACTGAAAACCGGATAAAAAGCTATAATGTTAATGAGATTTACGAATATGATTTTGCGGATGAAATATTTAACCCGGAAGAGTATGAAGGGTGTAAAAGTTTATCTGATGATTATTTTACCGCTTCTGCTGTATCACTGAAAGCTGAAAACAAACTGATTCCTGTTGTACTGGATATTTTCACCGGACCGGACAGAAATGACAGTGGACGTATTATCAGCAGGATAAAGTGTGAAGGCGGTAAAGGAAAGATAACCAGGCTGGATGAATATCACCATGTATATGAAACCGAAGTTATTCGGCCTCTTGAAATGATACCATGGATTCGTTCGTTCGGCAGTACTGTAAAAGTTCGCAGAAGCAACGAACATGATTTATATGAAAGAATTAAGGAAGACTGGGAGATGGCACTGAAAAAATATGATGACATTTAACTACACCAAAAGTGACCATATAACCTTTCTCACCAGAATCATTAATGATATGATTGAGGAAGTAAGATTTGAAAAAGATGATATTATCAGCAAGTCAAAGGAGCTTTTTGATTATTCTGACAAAGAGGCCGCAGAGTTTGCGGATTCGCTTACAGCCGGTGAGGATGATATAAAGAAGTGCGTACTTTTTTCCGATGATGGGGGAGAGATTGTATTCAGGCCGTGTTCGGAAGAAATGTGTGAAAATGATGACATCGGAATACCTCCTTTGCTTTCGAAAACTGAAAGACGGTATCTGAAAACTATTATGAATGACCCTCTTTTCCGTGCTCTTTCCGGAGATGTGATTTTCAGAAAACTTGAAGCTGCACTTAAGGATACAGAGCCGTATGACTGGAATGATTTTTTCAGCTACAGACTCGGAAAACCTGTTTCTCGTGTTCTTTTTCATTCCCCGGAACTGGCTGAAAAGATTGCAGTTATAGTTAAAGCGATAAGAGAACACAGAGCTATACAGTATATCAATCATGCACACAGAGGCGATATTGAATCAGAGGCATACCCGTACAGAATTATGTATTCGCGCAAGCGTGATTCATTTCAGGTACTTATGTATCTTGCTGATGAGGAAAGAGTGATTCTTGCGAATATTTATAATCTTGAAGATATATCAGTAACTGATAAAGTGGATTGTGACGTTGACAAAAAGGCTATGGCGTTTCTTGAAAAAAGGAAACAGTCTTCAGAACCGCTGGTACT
>JAEDJV010000254.1 GCA_016296165.1 Oscillospiraceae bacterium
GACAGGAACATCAGGACATTTCAGAAAGCTGTACATATACTTTTTCTCATTTAAAGCATATCTTACAGCATCTCCAAGTGAGTTCTTCATGGTGTTAATTGATTCAAGGTATGCAAATAAAGCGTCAAGCAGAGGTTTTGTTTCCGCAAGGCGTGTTTCATATCTGATTTCTGGTGATTCATCTTTCAGCTTTTCTTCTATTGCATATATATCTGCAATATATTTAACCACTTTAGCTGATACAGATGTTTTACGCTGTTCAGGATCAGACGGAAGCGTTTTTAGAAATTTTCTTCTGATATGAGTCAGACATGCACATCTGGTTACATCAGGAACAGCGTTATACCCCCCCGAAGATATCCGGCATATCCTTTCAGAAAGTTGACCGGATGTTCGGACTTTCTTGTTTCGATATAATCAAAGATTACTATGCTTTTATCCCGGATCCTCCCGTTGCAGTAAACCCACATTTTAGATTCTGCGGTTGCTTTTCTGCCTTTTTCACGAAGAACTGTAAGGGGACTTTCACCTGCATGAATAACATTACTTTTCAGAGGTTCTTTTTTCATTGCCTTCATAACTGGTTCACCCCAGTTCTTCGACATATGTATAACCCAGTTCGACATGGTTTCTTCGCATTCAGAATCCTGTGATTCATCATAGCCGCATTTTGTACACTTAGCCACTTCTGCCATGTGACGTCTGATAAAATACCGGGCTGGTACATACACAAGTTCGTCACGAACTTTATCTGTTCCGATAATCTTCATCTCTGAACCGCATTTATCACATACCAGATCTTCAGGATCAAGCTTGTGCAGTTTTTCTTTAACCTCAAGACTGTTCATCCATTCGTCGTGTGTACGTCTTGCTTTTCTTGTGTGTTCAGGAACAGTTACTGTTTTTTCTTTGTTTGATACTACGGTATTTTCTGACGGACCGTCTGAGAACATTGACAGCTGGTCAGCATCATTCATAAGCGAACATGACTTTTCGCTTTTTTTACCGAACACCTGCTTTTTTAACCAGTTCAGCTGCATTTGCAGTTCTGCTACTGTATCTTTCAGGACTGCGTTTTCATTTCGGAGTTGAGTTATTTCATTATTCTGCGTTTCATTTAATTCATTTGTAACATTATTTGATGACATAACAACATCCCTCCGAAAATATGATTTTCTTATATTATACCATATTTTCAAAGGGAATTTGTGTATATTCTGAAAACAATTTGTTACTAATATGTAGAACCGGGAGTGGCTTCTTTTATAGCTCTGGGTTGCTCTATTTTTAATCCTTCAAGCAACCATCTCGTTTGCTGTGCGGTTAGCTTAAGTGCTTCCGTTTCATCTCTGGGCCACTGGAATCTTGAATTCTCCACTCTCTTATATACCATCAGGAATCCATCTCCTTCCCAGAGCAGACCTTTTATTCTGTCGCAGCGTTTTCCACAAAACAGAAAGAGAGCCTTATTAAAAGGATCAAGCGACAGATTAGCCTGTATTATCATAGTCAATCCGTCTATTGACTTTCTCATGTCTGTATATCCGGTTACAAGATATACAGGAAGACTTTCTGCTATTTCGCTCAGCATGTTTTTAGTTCCTTCACAAGCTGAATCAAAACATCTGAATTCACACAGGCAGGAAGTGTTATATTTATACCGTTACCTGTTATTACGATATTATTGTTATTACCTTCTGACTGATTTTCTGTATCAGTTGTCATGAGTGGCACAACTGACTGTTTAACAGGCCTTATGCACATACTTTCACGCACTTTGCGAAGATGATAGTAATATGTTTTGATGTTTATTCCGTTGTTGCTGCACCACTCCTGTACAGTCATTCCGCTTTCAGTACAGGAACGGATTTCTTCGTTCCATTTCTGAAGCTTAACATCTTCTTTTATTGTGGAAATGATTTCATTATCTTTTTCCATTCAATCGCTCCTTGTCTTATCAATTTTTGTCTTTGGAGTTCGTTGGACCTGCTTAGTCTTTTAGATCTCCCTAATTGATAATTGTTGGAGCTGTTTTGACTTCGTCAGACCATTTTGTCCTTGACTGTATCTATTATAGCTCTTTTATTTCGTTATTTGTATGCGTTAAATAATTTACGCTTACTATGCATTAGAAAAGATTCAAAGTAAAGTGTATTTGCATTGTTTTCAACAAATAT
>JAEDJV010000255.1 GCA_016296165.1 Oscillospiraceae bacterium
GTGTAAGAGCTATATATGAATGAGCAACATTATTTGCTATTGCTATATCCTCGCTGAGAACATAAGCAGCAAAATCCCATAATCCAAGAGCTGTACTCTGTTCATAACGTTTCATCTGTTCTTCAAGTAATTCAAGAGCATGCTTTATGTTATAGTTGGTAAAACTCTGAGTTATTCCTTCGTTGTTTCCTATCGTCGCAGAGATATTTGATGAGCGTGCAAAATTCACACCAAAATTTCCTCCGAGGTTTAACGCCTGCGACATTCCAACTGTATTGGTTACAGTCTTCGACACTGCCCGTCCAAGTGTACTGCTTAAAGCTTTACTTGCAGTATTGGCAACACTTCTGCTGAGACTTTTGGCTACTGAATTCGTAACAGATTTCGCAACAGATGAAGCAGTTGAATGACCAGTACTGCTTGAAATTGTATCAGACACCGACTGACTAACTGCATCTGCCGTTCCACTAGTCAACGCATGACTATAATTTGTACCAGATGAAAAAGATTGATTTAAAGATGCTGAGGCATGTAATTTATCTATTATCGGAACATTAACATCAACACCAATTGTTCCATTAATCCCAACCGTTTCATTAGAAGATCCCCCCAGAGTATCACTTGAACCTTTATTATCTGTATGGGACGTCCCTGATGTGTCACTATGTGAACTTGATTCATTTGTCGAATCTGTTATGGAATCGGTATTAGTCTCACCGGTAGATTCGGTATCAGTAGTTCCTTCGGTTGTGGTAGTTGTATCTCCATGCGTATTGGTTTCACCTGTACTTGACGAATCTGTAACCCCTTTACTGTTGGAGAATGACTGATTTGTCCCGTTCTGTATACCGGCACTTACACCTGCATTGACACCAAGATTTGCCGATGACCCCACCATCTTTGACTGAACATATGTAAAATTTGTCTGCCATGAAGCATAAGGAGCAAGTCCGGAATATAATTCTGACAACCGTAATTTTCTTTCAGAAACATCCTGAATAGGAGTTGCAAGAAGAATAAGTGTGTATTCCTGCGAAGAATTTTCCGGCACAATTCCGTCAAGAAGCTTTTCAATAGTCTGACTGATAAACTTTTCTGATTTTTCTGCCGGTACATTTGACGCTGAAGCAACAGAATATCTTTTACTGTTTTTCAAACAAGGAATAATACCTGTACCGTCATTCTCATCTGTCTTAAGCTCAGATCCGGGAAAATTTCCTTTGATTGCATCAGCAAGTTGCTTTCTGTACCTGTTGACATCAGTATTACTGTCAGCATTTTTGGTATTTACTACAGCAAGATACACCTCTGTCTTATTGTATTTTCGATTGAATACCAGTGCAATATTGCATTCCTCATCAGAGAGCACAGCATATACGTTTACCAGTTTCTCCAGACTGTTTTCATTTTTGTCCGTAACCCATCTGGTAATATTGAAATACCTTATATTATAATCCGGATTAAACGGTTTTCCGTATTCAGCATCTTTCTGAACCGGAACATATATATCAGCAAGCTGCGGCAGATATGCATTGAAAATTTCAATACTGCTTAATCCAATAAGGTTCTCTGTTAATTCCAGTGCTGCCGGATCATTTGGATTAAACTTCTGAAGCATACTGTAATACTGTTCTCTGTCTTTTTCAATGTCCTGAATCTGCTGAGAACTTAACGCGGAACACTTAGCTATCCTGTCCCCGGCTTTTTCAACTTTTTTTGAAAGAAAATTCCTTATTCCCATTTTTAATATTCCCCTTATCAATCTTCCTGAACAACAGTCCATTCCATAAGTTTCTCTATATCCGATGAATATTTTTCAAGCATTTCCTTTCTGGATACAAGGAAGTTTATCTCATTTGTATCCCGGTTTATCAGATCACATAATTCCTTAAGTTCAGAATTAAGATCTGTAATTTTGCCAAGGATGCTCTGTAAAAGATCATACTTCCAGAGGTTAAAACTAAGTATATGGGCATCCTGAACTGAATTAACAATCATATCTATACTAAAATCAATTTCGCTGTTATAAAATCTGGAAAGTTTAACCTTGTTAAGCTTTGAATCACCGAACAAACGGAAATTGCCAAGCTTAATTACAAAATTCTGAAAATCTGATTTATCAAATTCTATTTCTTTGAGAACACGAAGATCAGGCTCTGCGTATTTTATTATTATA
>JAEDJV010000256.1 GCA_016296165.1 Oscillospiraceae bacterium
AACAAGCTGTATGTTCAGGTAACATACATTCTCGCCTCCCCTGAAACCGTTGAACGTGAATTTGGCAGTCTTGAGCAAATACCGGATAACTTTCCTAAATATGTTGTGTCTATGGACGAGCTTGACATGAGCAGGAATGGGATTAAGCACTGCAATATCCGGAAGTTTCTTACTATGGTTGAATGGGGATGAGTGCACTGTCAGGACTGTTTTTCAAAATAACAAATGAAATTGTCCATTTTTCCCTCCTTACAGGATATTTTCAGGCAACCGGAATACAATTCTTTTACCTGTTATATAACCCGGGACTTTCCGTTCACGACATACCAGAACTTTGCACCATAAAGCTGTTTCCATTCGCAGATCTGTATTGTCCCGGAGTAAATCCGGTTGACCTTTTGAATGTATCTGTAAATGCACTTTGCGAAGAAAATCCCAGTGACAGGGATATTTCAGAAATGGTAAAATCTGAATATGCGAGCATATTTTTCGCCACTCCCACTCTTGCATTAATTATGAATTCCCTGAATGATACCCCAACTTCCTTTGAAAAAAGCTTTGAAAGGTATGTAGGGTCTATTTTCAGATACTCAGCCACTGACCTTACAGTCAGCTTTTCCTGCAGATTTTCATAAATATAGTCAATACATTTTCTGATGTGAATTGAGATAACATTTTCTTTTCTCAGCTCACGCATTCTTCCGGCATAATCAATCTGCATTTCTCCAATCATGTCAATGATTTTTTCGGCACTTTCGCACTTGTCTGCACGACGGATATAAATATCACTAAGGGTATACGCAAGATCATGACTCATACCGTTCTCGATGCATATTCTTGATATCATTGCCGTTGCAATGATAAAATGATATCTTACATTTTTTACAGGATCATCGGAAAGAACTCCCTTTCCGTTATAGTAATTCTCCTTGATTTTGACAAAGTTTTCTTTAACCTTTTCGACATCTCCGGAACTTACTGCATTGTATTTTTCATATTCACTGCTTATAGGAAGTCTTCTGAACCCCTCTTCGCGCTGAAGATACAGTCGGTAATTCAGATCACGATCAGTATTCATAGTTCATTCTCCTCTGTTTCTGAACTTTATCTCTATCATACCATATTTGCGATAAAAACGCCATATTTCTGATATAATTTTTTTATCCGGAAATATATAATAAAGCTGTAATTTATCTATTGCGTTTACTATACAAAGCAATCAGAATGAAGGAGCCAACTATAATTTTGTCAATAGAAAAATGAAAAAAAATTTTTTCTTAAATTTGGGTATAGCAAAGCTGACTATCCGGAAATAGCCTTGATGGATAATATAGGAAAATAAGTAGATTATGCAGTTTTTACTTTATAGTTGTCGCCACTCTTCATTAAAGAATGAATCAGACGCACAAGCTTCTTCTGAATATGGCCAAGGATGACATAATAGTGCTTACCTTCAGCCTGCTTCTTTTCATAATAAGCCTTGTACACAGGGTCACACTGCCAGATGATTCTTGCAACCTGAAACAGAGCGTACCTAAGGTATTTGGAACCCTTCTTGGAAGGAATAAGATGCTTGGCAACATAGTCTCCTGATTCGTAGATCATAGGATCAATGCCACTGTAAGCGATAAGGCTTTCGGCTGAATGAAAACGGTTAGCATCACCGATTTCACCGGCAAGCAGACCTGCAGTAACGTATCCTACTCCCGGAACGGAAAGGATGTTAGGGCACAGCTCATCAACATACTTTTTGATTTCGGCGTCGTATTTATCAACTCTCTTCTGAATATGTTCCATCTCCTCGATAGCGTCAGCAAGTTCGAAGACATAGCAGTCATCAGAGAGTCCAACAGTATGCCTGGCGGCTTCAATAATATCTTCAGCGGAACATTTGCATCTTCCGTGAAGGAGTGAAGCAACTTTGCTGATATGAGCTTTAGCGAGCTTAGCAGGACTTCCGTATTCCTTGAGAATGGAAATAGCGGAATCACCATAAATATTGCTGAAAAGAGTTTTAAATTCAGGAAACATAATCTGAACAAGATTGTTAACTGTCAGTTTTGCTTTTCGCAAATCTTCAACGATATAAAATCTTTTTCTTGATAGTGACTTTAAGTTCAATCTATGGTATAATGTAGGTGTATAGGGCGTGAGTTCGTCCGAGT
>JAEDJV010000257.1 GCA_016296165.1 Oscillospiraceae bacterium
GAATGATAAAGAATGTAAAATCAGAAGATCTTAGAACTGTAACTACAATAAATTTTGACAGCTGGGAAGATAAGGAACTTGCATGGAAATTCTATAACGCAATTAAAGAAAAAAATGAAACTGATATATGGATTTATAATGATGAAGATTTAACAGTAACACTTGATTGGAGATATTAATTATGAGAAATTTTTCAAAGATTATTATTATATCAGCATTAATCATGCAATTTATGACAGGATGTACCCCACTGTCTGAAATTCTGGAAAATGAAAACGGTTCGCAAAATTCATCAACATCAAAAATACAGAGTAAAGACAGCCTTTCGGTAATAATAGAAGCCCTTGATAATAAGGATAGAGAACTCTTAAAAAGTATATTTTCTGAGGAGGCTATTTTGCATTCCGGGGATATGGATGAGGCAATAGATTATATTTTTGACATGTATAAAGGAAAGTTCGTTAAGAGAATTGATGTAAATATGTCAGCACAAACCATCAACGGACAAAAAGCATCATTTTCGGATCGTGTTGCAGTAATAGAAACTACCGAATCATGTTACCAAATAAACTGGAAACAATGGGGCAAGAATGAGATGAATCCAACATATGTAGGGGTTTACAGTCTCAGTCTGTGTGAATACGATGAAAACGATAATCCTGATTATGCTCCATATACGGTTGGCGTACGGTACCCTGAAAAAGAAACATATGAAACTATTTCAGAATCCGTTGTTTGTGGTTTATTTCGGGAAGACGTACAGAACCTTAAAGATATATTTACTGATGAGCTTAATTTGAATTCTGAGAAATCCGGGACCCTTGGTGCATTTATGGATCGATATTCATTTGATGAATCCTGTATAAATACCGCATGGATAAAAGATGACATGTATTTTATGAAAATCCGCAATTTTGAAATATATATCTGCATTAAACTTGATAAGGAAACTGGCAAAGTAAAGTCTATACGAATACTTGATGCAGAAGAGTACACTGACAATGAAGCGGAAAGCTATGATTTCAGCAGTGATGAAAATGAAATATATATGATCAGCAAATAAGATAAAAGGCAAGCGGTATATCTCAGAAAATCAGATTAATGAGGTGAAATAATTGGCAGTAATACAATCAAACCGTGCCGGAGACAGCGGAGCGGAAGAAAAATTTATACAGATATTCTGTGATTTATTCGGACCGGAAAAGGGACAGTACGTTTATCTTCAGTATCCTTTCCTCGATATTTATGGAAGGCACAGAACTATTGATTATGCCGTAATGACAAAGGACGGGAAGATAGCATTTGAGATTGACGGTGAAACCTGGCATGATCCGTCAAAAATCAGTGAGTACAAATACACCGATGATCTCTGCAAGCAGAACAGCATGGTTCATAACGGCTGGAAGGTTTTCAGATGGACGGATTCACAGATGAATAATCCTGATCTGATTAAGGATGAGCTTGCAACATTTCTCGGAATGTCTCCGAGACTGTTCCTTATAGACGATGCCATGCCGACTCAGAACGGAAAGGTATTCGAACTACGTGAACATCAGGAGGAGGCACTTGAAAACCTTGCCCGTATGAGAATGAACAATGAAACAATTGCTCTTGTACAGGGAAAACGGTATAAATGCCGAGAGTGTATCCGGTCAGACCAGAAACAGAAAACAGATTCTTCAGGATTATGATGACAACAGGATATCAGTTCTCTGTGCGTGTGATCTCCTCAATGAAGGCTGGAACAGTCCGCATACGGAGGTTCTGTTCATGGCAAGGCCGACTATGTCGAAAACTATTTATCTGCAGCAGCTGGGCAGGGGGATGCGTACATATAAGGGAAAGGAATTCCTTATGGTATTTGACTTTGTAGATAACGCCAATATGTTTAACTGCCCGTATTCAATCCACAGAGTTCTGGGCCTGAATCAATACGTTCCGGGCGGACTTGTTCTTGGCACAAAATATTCTGTTCAGTGGGACAGGGATATGTTTAAGAAGGGTCAGAAACCTGATGTACTTATTGATTATCCTGTTCATGCTGTTGATTATGAAATGATCGATCTGTTTAACTGGCAGGAGCAGGCTAAGGATTTGATTTCAGTGCAGGAACTTGTCAGAAGGGTAAGCGCAGCAAGAGA
>JAEDJV010000087.1 GCA_016296165.1 Oscillospiraceae bacterium
CCCTGTCCCGTGTGACTGTTTTAACGTGTTTATTATTTTTAAGCCACTCCTTGAGTGTCAGATCCATGTCCTGAATGTCGTCGCAAAGCATGAAAAACAGTTCTCCATAGGTTTTCTGGTCATTTTCATTGCGGCGGATCCCTTCCTTTTTGGTCGTTACAACAACTGAGCCAAATATGGATGAGGCTCCGTCATGCTGCATGAATTTCTGCAGTTTTGGCAGAGTATTTTACCATACCTCTTTGGAAACGTCGATGTCATTCAGATTATATTTTCAATGAAACCTGTTATCCATTCGTAAATACAATGCATAGTCATCAAAATCTGTAATACACTGATATGGATGTGTTTCTAAAAAATCCTGAATATATTCATCGTTACACCATAAACTTTGAACCAGAATAAGCGATGGCATATTTTTATCCAGTTCACTGAAAAAATTCCGGCGCATATTTTCATCAATCAAAATTATCGGATATTGAAATGAATACTTTGATGATGCAAAACGGTGACTGTAGTAATAAAAACAATCTTCATTTCCATAGACAATAAAAGTATCATCTTCATCTGTATACTCTTCTATCAGACGAAACAATTCCTGATGATGTTCATCACCAAGATCAATTTCTGCAGTCATGTTTTTCATTTCCGATAATGTATGTACAACAGGAGAATCCCATTGCTGTACTATTACAGCCGACATTATGACCAGCATTACCTGAAGCGGATACGTATTATTTTTATTAATATTGAAACGGCTTATAAACGCTGATAACGGAATCACATAACATGGAACCAGCATAATGCGATAATAAATGTAATCGTTTCCGCTCATATTACATAATAAAACAGAAAGAAGAAAATATGCAAAATAAGCCCGCCAGTAAACGGCCTTATTTTTTGCTGCCAGCATAATAAGGCTGATTACAAAGCAGGGAAAAACCAGCTCACGGCAAAAACATTTTAATGTCAGCAGCAATGAAGAACCTAATCCCGCATCCTTTGAGTAATTCAAATTGAACAGAATATAAGTATTAACAAAGTCCATAAAAATGCCCATTTTTATCAGATAGAGCAGGATAGGCAATATACTCAGAGAGAGACCCAGGAAAAACCAGATTACACAAAAAAATAAAGTTTGTGTTTCTTTCTCATATATTTTCAAAATAAATACAGAAAGACAAAATACAATCCATACAGCAATCAGATTAGGTTTCAGCATTAAAACACAGCCCAACAGGCCTCCGCAGATTATCAGCCTTATTCTGCTCAGCTTTTGATTGATATAATAGTCTGTAAAAATATAAAGGGCACCACTGATACATGGAAGTGCGTAACATTCAGGAAAATTCCCGCCAAAAAAGCAGATTATCAAAGCCGTTGAACTTAAAAAAACTGCAAAACAGGCAGGAATTCGTTTACAGAATAGCCGGGCTGTCCTGTAGGTTATACAGATCCAGATCAGCAATGTAATAAATTCAAGAAACCATGTTCCTGAATAATAAGAAATATTCAGACCCAGATAATTTATAAAATACAGGAGCGGACCTTTATGATCAAACGTATCACGATAAATCAATCCGCCATTTTTCATCACAGATGCAATGTAGTGAAAAACGCTTGAATCGACACCTGCAAGTGATACATGAAACGGATTCATTGGTGACTGCATCATAATAACAAATGTGAGAGTTAATAAATACAGTGTTGTGAATATTTTGGGAATCCGCTGATTGTACACAGCAGAAGATTCCGAAGATCTATGAAAAAAACTCATGGCTTCTCCTAACTCCATCAAAAAAAGATTTTATCATTTTTAACCTGTTATTCCGGACCGTTTTACTTTACAGGTTTTACTGCGGTACCAGATTACAACTTCAGTGATGTCTTCCAGTATTGTAAATCCGAGCAGTCCCCAGGCAGCCAGATAGATAAAAAATTCTACATAGGTCAGAGTATAGTAACCAAAACTTAACCTAAAGTGAGTGATTATGCCCCAAAGTGTCGGAATACTAAAGATACTGCTGAATAAAAATGCCTTTACATAATTTGAACTGCTGCATTTTTCAGCCTCTTCTACAGCCCATGTGAACAGAGGCAAAAGAAAGAACAATAATGTATATCTGTAAGCATTTGGCGGATAAAATGCCAGTGCTGCTGCAAGATATACCATCATACGTGTCTTATTTCCTGTGACCAGCATGAGTATGATAAGTATACAGATAAAACCCGTATTCAACAGATTACCGATCATTCCGCTGATGCCAAAAGTCATAATGATACCCTTGAAAAACTGAATTCTGCACCTGTAATTATTCTGTATAGCCAGCGATGAGAGTGAATTCAATAATTCAATAATTCCATCGACACCGCCAAAGAACACAAACGGAACAAAAACAAACAAAATTCCATACAGAATCAGCCTTCCGGCTTCTTTAAAACGTTTTTCTTTAAGATACAGTATACCCATAAAAGCCGGATAAAATTTCAGTCCTGCTGCTGCTGCGATAAGAAGCAGCGCCAGTTCCCGCTTTACAGGGCTGGATGAGTCTTTAAAAACAAGAGCAAGCAGTACCATTGCAGCAACATACATGGTCAGGTTTCCACGCTCAACTGCCCCGAACATAAGAGGAACAGAAGTCAGAACCATCAGTGACAGAAGATATCCCTTCCATTTCTCCAGATTCAATTCGCCAATTACAAAAATATATAAAGCAATACCTGCAATGGAATAAATGACAAATGCCAGCAGCTGATATGGACTGGTAAGCAGTTTCGGTGTCATATCAATCAGATCCTCATAGGGAATAGAAAGAAGATCAAGACCCTGCAGCAACTTGTCTGTTGATGTAATTTTGCTTATACAGTAAAAGAAGGCATAGGATAAGGGCGAATAGCATGCATCAACCCCAAAACGGTACACATCCTTTTTGCCAAGTGAAAACAGAATACACAGGAAATAATCTGCTGATTCAAAATCAGAATTATTCTCCATTACTACCCAGTTAAATCCATGTTCTCCCAAAAAGGGCATCAGAATCAAAAAAAGCAAAGCATTTATCAGGCTTACAGCTAAAAATAATGTAAATGGTTTCAGCCTGATGATTCGCTGCAATTTCCTTTTCAGAATAATTTGAAGTTCTTTAAACATACAACTCTCCTCTGAATTCATTCCATGGTATTTCCATGCAGAATTTATTTTGATTTTTTCTTTTTAAAAATAATAAATCTGCTGGCAATGTAGTTCAATATTACTACAAGTACATTGGAAAAAAACTTTACTCCCACATCATAGAGATGTACCCAGTCTACGAATATCAGCATAACTGTCAGATCAAGAATACCGGTCAGAAGCCTGCAGGTAAAAAAAGAAGTGATTTCTGCAATAACAACTTTTTTGTCCCATGACCTGCTTTCAAATACATACAGTTTATTTGTAATATATGCAAACAGAACAGATATCCCCCATGCTGTTATTGTTCCCGCACCGGTAGACATTTTTATATGTCTGACGCATAAATAATAACTTATGATATTAATAACAGTCGTACATACACCGAAGAATAGATATGAAGCAATATTTCTGTACTGTCTTAAAAAATCTTTTACCATTGCTGTTCCTCTCAAATCTGACATTTTTTTAAATAGTGATCGATTTGCCTGAAATCTTTTAATGCCTGGAAACCAATTTTGAATATCTTGGGCAGATTGATGGAATTAACACCGCCCTGCCTTGCCCTGAAGGTTATCGGAATATATTTCACATTTAATTTTTTTCTCTCATATATTACTGTCAGAAGGACATTTGATAAATTGAAATTTTCAGGAATCAAATTAATGTTATCACGTAATGTTCTGGAATCCATTAACCTGAACGGGGTATTTGCATCCGTAACCTGTACTCCAAAACAGAATCTGATCACAATTTTCAGAATTTTTGTAACAATGATCCGCGAAAAACCATCCTGACGTTTGTTCCTATGTCCGATGATCAGATCATAACGATTCCTTAATTTCCAGAACTGCCAGAATTCTTCAGATACAGTCTGTCCATCAGAATCGGTCTGGAAAATGTAGTCAGCATCATTTTGCAGCGCATAATGGTATGCATATAATACTGCAGCACCGTGTCCTCCGTTTTTTTTCGTTACAGGAATAAAATAAGGCCTGGTGTTGGCACACTCCTGCATGATAGTATATGTATTGTCACTGCTTCCATCATTTATGATTACAAGACGGCTTCCTCCTCCAATCTTTTCAATGATTGGATACCATTGATCTATAACCGCTCTGATATTATCCTGCTCATTATATGCCGGTATCACGATATATAATTTATCCATTGTAATTTCTCCAATATTAATCCGTTTTACTGGTTTTCAGTTTCTTTTTCATAAAAATTCAATCTTTTTTCTTCAATTACTAACGGTCGGTTCATTGCACGAATATTTATGTTGCTGATATATTCACCGATGATACCGATAAAAAACAATTGAATTCCTCCAAGAAAAAATACACCTGTAGATATTGCTGCTGTTCCGATTGGAAAACTGTTCCAGAAAATCAGTTTTTTTATGAACGTGAAAAGTGCAATTCCAATACTGAGAAGACCAATGCTCAGACCACTAAAGGTTGCAATTCTCATAAAAGTTTTTGAATAAGAAGTGATACCCAGCATGGCAATATCATACATTTTAATGAAATTAAATTTTGATTTCCCACTCTTGCGCACATCCTGCTCATAAAAAACTTCGGTTCTCTGAAAACCAAGTTCTGAAACGATTCCCCGGAGATAAGGAATAGAATCCTTTAATTCTCTCAGAATTTTAATGAATGACTGATCGTACAATCCAAATCCATCATATTGTTCAATATGTTCTATTTCACTGATTCTGGCGACAAACCGATAATACAGTTTTCGGATAAAATAAATATACCGTGATTCTTTACTTTTATTTTTTATCCCTACAACAATTTTGCTGCCTTCCTCCCATTTACGTACCATTTCCGGGATGATTTCAGGCGGATCCTGCATATCAGCATACATAAGTACAGCGCAGTTACCGGTCGCCTGGGAAAGCCCATAATATGTGGAACGCGAAAAACCAAAATTACGGGCATTAAAAATTGCTTTTACATGAATATCCTGTCCAGCCAATGCACAAATCTGTGCTCTCGTTGAATCTGTAGAATAATTATCGATATACAGTATTTCCAATTGATATTCAGGTAAATCGCTGTTAAATATCTTCTGAAGGCGCTGATAAGTCATTAATATATTTGATTCTTCATTATATGTTGGAATAACTACCGTTATTGTTTTCATAATTTTGCCCCTTTTCAGCTGCCAGAATCCAGTCGGCTGTCATTTTAATCCCCTGTGCAAATGAGTACTGCGGTTCAAATCCCAGATCCTCATATATGCTGCAGGTATCTATTTCGTTGTATTCCAAACTGATTCCATGCATCTGAAGTTCCCCAATTCCAAGCTTCATATCGGGAGCAAGTATATCCCGCATTTCCTGTAAATATATTTTCAGTGGAATCTGTTCTTTATTTCCAATATAATATGATTTATTATTGATACCTTTTTCGGCAGCCATGCGGATTGCACATACCGCATCGCTGATATAAATAAAATCATATAATTGCTCACCGCTCGTAAAGCTCATATGTTTATGTGCAAGCAGATTACGTATCGCAGTATTGATCAATCGAGTTGATGTTTCGCCAACACCGTATACATTTGAAATAACAACCGGAATAAATTCCATTTTCATATTGGCTGCACGAAGCTGAATCAGATTACGTGCAGCTATTTTTGCTACATGGTAGGTATTGCGCAGAGAAACCTGATAAAAACCATTTGCAATTGATTTTATATGTTCATATTCCATAATGCTGTCAGCAAAAACCAGACGTTTTATTCCGAGCCTGGAAGCAACTGTCTGTAAATCACAGGAATATTTTACATTATTTAATTGTGTAACATAGTCTGCGCTGAACTGATCTGAAACACCTGCCCAGGCAAAATGAAATAAAACAGGAATTTCTTTCAGGTTCGGATAATTCAGCAGCATTTCATAATGTTCCATATCACATTCAATCAGATTCATATTTTCATGAATCCCCAGTATTCTTTTTGCGGAATCTTTTTTCATGACAACTGCATATACAACATAGTCGTTTTCCAGCAATTCCCATACCAGATTACGGCCGATAAATCCATCTGCACCGGTGATAATTGCTTTTTTCATGCCATTTCCTCTTAAATCCCAGACCGATCAAACGATTACTGTACAGCTTCCGTAATTATCTGTGCCATATAATCAATCATTTCATCATTCATCCCCGGATAAACTCCCACCCAGAATGTATGATTCATTACAAAGTCCGTTTCTGTAAGATCTCCCACCACACGGTATTTGTCCGTGCTGCGAATCTGATCAAAACAGGGATGACAGATCAAATTTCCACTGAACAGCAAACGTGTCTGAATATTGTGTTCTTCAATATAACGTGTTACCTTATTTCTGCTGAGTCCGCTTTCAGGCTTAATTGAAATCAAAAAGCCAAACCAGGAAGGTCTGCTGTTTTCTGCCGGCTTCGGTAAGATCAGTTTATCAGCAGCCGGACCGGAATACAGAGCATCATATAAGCGCTGCCAGTTGTGGCGGCGGCGTTCTATAAAATCAGGTAATTTTTTCAGCTGTTCGCATCCTATTGCAGCCTGCATATCAGTCACTTTCATATTATATCCAAAATGACTGTAAACATATTTATGGTCATATCCCTGCGGCAGTTTACCATATTGCCCATCAAATCGATGACCGCAGAAATTATCATAACCCGATGAACAAATACAATCTCTTCCCCAGTCCCGATAACTTTTTATCAATCGATTCAGCAGAGGGCTGTCTGTATAAACACATCCGCCCTCTCCCATTGTCATATGATGCGGCGGATAGAAACTGCTTGTACCAATATCTCCCCAGGTTCCGCTGTATCTGGTGATACCATCAATTGTATACTGTGTTCCCAGAGAATCACAGTTATCTTCTATCAGCCATAAACTGTGTTTGTCACAAAATGAACGCACAGCTTTAAGATCAAATGGGTTACCAAGAGTGTGAGCAAGTATTACCGCTTTTGTTTTGCTGCTTAAAGCATCTTCCAGTTTTGAAATATCTATATTATACTGTGGTACTGTAACATCAACAAAAACCGGAACAGCACCATATTGAATCACAGGAGAAACCGTTGTTGGAAAACAGCAGGCAACCGTAATAATTTCGTCTCCTTTTTTTATCTGACGTTCACCCAATTCCGGAGAAGTCAACGCCATGAAAGCTATTAAATTAGCTGATGAACCGCTGTTTACCAAATTTGCAAAACGTACCCCCAGAAATTCAGCAAATTTCTTTTCAAACTCATCTGAAAAACGTCCGGTAGTTAACCAGAAATCCAGTGCCGCATCAACAAGAGCACACATTTCCTTTTCATCAAAAACACGGGATGCATAGGCAATTCGATCGCCAGGTACAAACTCAGTACTTTTCTTTTTGAAGCTGTAATAATATTCAGTTACCAACTCTTTAATCTGTTCACGCGCTTCTGCTTCATTATTCCAAATTGACATTAATAAACCTCCAAAAATTCATTGATCTCTGCGTCCATTTCATCAGCTATGCAGCCACCGTCAAGCCAGATTTTACTGAACCGGCATACCATTTCCATACATTTTTCAATATGCCAGCGGGGCTTCCAGTTAAAAGCAGCTTTTACTTTACTGCAGTCCAGCCTCAGAAGACCTGCTTCATGTGGCGCATCAGATTCCTGAATATTTTCCCATTTTATTTCTGGCCCCCAGGTCCTGCAAAATAAGTCGACCAGTTCTCCGGTAGTTATACAGTCACAATCATCGGGACCAACATTATAGCATCCGGCATATGTTTTATTCTCATATTGCTTTTGGACAATGGTCAGATAAACAGTAAGCGGTTCCAAAACATGCTGATAAGGTCTAACAGAATATGGATTGCGAACGCGTATTACTCGGCCTGCCTGTGCAGCCCGTATACAGTCAGGGATAATACGGTCATTCGCAAAATCCCCTCCGCCAATTACATTTCCTGCCCGTGCAGTAGATACTGCCGGAGAGTCTTTTTCAGAAAAAAAACTGTTAATGTAACTATGTGTAACCAGTTCAGAACAGCTTTTACTATTGGAATACGGATCAAAACCATCCAATGGTTCATTTTCCCGATATCCCCAGATCCATTCATTGTTGCGGTAGACTTTATCAGTCGTCACATTCAGCACACTCTTCACACAATCACTCCGGCGTACACATTCAAGAATATTTACTGTTCCCATGACATTCGTTTCGTATGTATATTGCGGATTTTTATAACTGTCACGAACAATTGGCTGTGCAGCAAGATGTATTACTATTTCAGGCTGTGCTCTATTAAATGCTTCCTGCAGGTTTTTCAGATCGCGAATATCTCCTGTATTACTGACTATTCTGTGATCCAGTTCTGCCAGAGAATATAAGTTAGGAGATACAGAAGCAGGAAGCGCATACCCGGTAACCACCGCACCTGCGTTAACTAATATCCTGCAAAGCCAGCTCCCTTTAAAGCCCGTATGTCCGGTTATAAAAACCCTCTTTCCCGAGTAAAAATTCATATCCATCATTCGGACCACACTTTCCATGGAGCATTCCCTGTCTGCCACATCTTTTCCAGCTGCTGCTTTTCCCGTACCGTATCCATGCATTGCCAGAATCCTTCATGTTTATATGCCATTAGCTGACCGATTTCCGCCATTGTTTCCAATGGTTTCTTTTCAAGGACCGTATCATCATCTTCTATATAATCAATAAATTCGGGATTGCAGACCATAAAGCCAATATTTATCAGATTACCATCTCCTTTTATTTTCTCACGAAACTCATTGATATGTCCTTCTTCATCAATATCAAGCACACCAAACCGCTGACCAACATTGTAAGCTGATATGGTAACCATTTTTCCGTGTTTTTTATGAAAATCGACCAGCCTGGAAATATTGATATCAGATACTCCGTCACCATAAGTCAGCATAAAAGGTTCATCACCAATATATTCTTTGACACGTTTTATACGGCCGCCGGTCATGGTATTCAATCCTGTATCGACAACAGTAACTTTCCATCGTTCGGCACTGTTATGATGAATCGTCATTTCATTTTTCCCATTAGTAAAATCATAGGTAATATCTGAAGTATGAAGAAAATAGTCTGCAAAATACTCTTTAATAACGTGCTGCTTATATCCTGCACAAATAATAAATTCATTAAATCCATAAGCAGAATACAGTTTCATAATATGCCAGAGGATCGGCTTTCCTCCTAATTCCACCATAGGCTTCGGTTTGAATTGGCTTTCATCACTGATTCGGGTTCCAAAACCTCCAGCTAAAATTACAACCTTCATATATATTCCTCCCTGCTCGTATCTCTTCTTTTTCCTTTTCATTTTGGTTCCATAACAAAAACTGTTATCCCAAAGCACAGCTCCAACTGTAGTTACAAATACAACAAATAATGGTTTGACATAATAAATCAAAGTAATTTTGTTCATCCCAATTACAGTCAATAATACGTCTGTTCCTTCAATTACTGCAAGATGGGTAACATAAACAAAAAACAGATAGTTTTTACCAACAGCTTCAATCCATGAAACATTTACCCGTTCAGGATTTTGAAGTGCATACAAAAACATGGATATTACCATAAAAAGAGTACCCAAATATATCTCTCTGTCATTTTCTGTTTTATAGTAGACAAATACATTCTGTGCGGTAGTTAAAAGAATACCTACTATATACAGGAAATATAGTTTTCTTACATTAAATATCTGCAATATCTGATTCTGATTTCGACGAATGACATATCCTGTAAGTAAAAATGGAAGCGCCATAAACAACCAGTTTCGAAACCATATATATACTGGTATATCCAATATATTTTCAATTTCTAAAAAACCACATAGAAAGCGGCCGAACACATGTAGTCCCAACAATAAAGGAATAATCCAGAATGCAGAGCGTTCCAGCCAGTTGCAGTCAACTATAAAAAAAATAATGT
>JAEDJV010000258.1 GCA_016296165.1 Oscillospiraceae bacterium
TTATAAACTTACATAGCGGACAGCTTTTCACATGGATCGGCTGCCCGCTATTTTTCTTTGACATAAAGACTTCGATGTATAAAAGGACAAGCGCTTGAGTATGCTTTTACTGAAACCATATGTGTTCAAGTAAAAATGAATTCTACTTGACATTTTGCGTGTTTGGCATATAATGATGCTTGAGGAGGTGTCGTATGAACAGCTATGCAAAATACATCGAGACAGTGATCGAGCAGGAGCCCGAAAACAAGCTTCTGGAAGCAAGCGCTTTATATCAAAGATCGTTCGACACTGTTCCTGAAATGACCTACTATAAGACATTGGAGCGAATGAGTAAGCAGGGATCCCTTGTACATCTTACAAAGGGATTGTACTACCGGCCGAAAAAATCACGATTTGGAGCGATTCCAATCAGTGAGAAAGAAATAGTCGGTCACTATACAAGTGGCGGACAAGGAATTGTAATTGGTTACAGACTTTATAATCAGAAGGGTCTTACAACCCAGATCAGTAAGCGGGTTGAGGTCCTTTCTTCTGCTGTTTCAGAGCAAAAGAAAAATATCAATAATGTTTGCGTAACAAACAGCGGGATTGCATTAACACAGGAGACTATTCCGGTGATTGAAACCATGGAGATTCTTCAGAACTATAAATCCATTGAGGATATCAGTAAATCTGCATTAGCAGCATATATGAGAGAATTTGCCCGTGGGTACTCTGATACTGCCGCGGTATTTGTTCTGAAAAACCGGAAGTACAAGAAATCAACGATTGCGTTTCTTGAGCGCTTTTTGAATTATTTTGGTGTTGAGAATACATTACACCAGTTTTTATCGGCGCTCTCATCGTATGCAATTCCGGAAATGGAGGAGTTTTATGAACCTGCACGAGCATAAGGAAGAATTTGAAGAATTGATTGCTATTGTTGCAGATTATATTGGAGTCCCTGCTGATGCGGTTCGCAGAGATTACTATATTGTTCAAATGATGCAGAATCTTCAAAACAGTGAATATGCTGAAGCATGCGTATTCAAGGGCGGAACATCTCTCAGTAAGTGTTACCCCGGATCTATCAATCGCTTTTCCGAGGATATTGATCTGACATTCATACCTGTAGAGGATATGAATAACAAGAAGTACAGCAAGGCATTGAAAAAAGTTGAGGACACTATCTCAGCAGGTTTCCAGATGGAGAAAATAGAGGCTGAGCGTAATGATCGAAATAAAAGTGCCTATGTCTGGCCTGCAAATGAAAGTAAGGAAACCTGTCGAGTAAAACTGGAGATTGGATCCAGTGTAAGACCGGATCCTTATTCAAAGAGAAGCATGAAAACTTATATTCAGGAATACCTTGAAGAAAAAGGTATGGTTGATGTTGTGGCAGAATTCGAACTTCAGGAAGTCACTGTGAATACTCTTGATATCACAAGAACCTTCCTGGATAAAGTAATGTCTGTTAAAAGGCATGCAATCTGTGGAACGCTTCCAAGAAAAGTACGTCATATTTACGATGTAACAGTTCTTTTGGAACGAGACGACATTCAGGCATTCCTGCAGGATACGGAACGCTTGAAGCAGCTCCTAAGTTTAACAAAAGAAACTGACAGCTTCTATCTTCAGAAGCGCAATATTTCTGAGGAATATGATCCGTTGGGCGCTTATGCTTTTGAAAATTGGAAACAGTATTTCAATGATGAAATTCGTGGAAGATACGAAACGCTTCATGAGGATTTGCTTTACACATCTGATCGCCAGAGTTTTGAAAAAGCTATTCAGGCATTTGAATTCATCAGTCAGCTGTTTGCATCAATAGGCGAATGAGTTATATATACCGGTATTTTCTTCTATCTGGATGTGAATGCCGGTATATTTTTTGTGAGATTCAAAGCATATGTCAGTGTAAGGCTACCTCCCGAAAAAGGACTTCTGTTGGGACTCGTGCTGAACAAAAAAAGTAAGCCTTGTGCTGAGAAGCAGGAAAAACGTTTTATTTTCATGAAAAAAGCCCTCCGAAAGCAAGATTTCTGTTTCAGAGAGCTGATCCTTCCGGATGACCGGCGAAAGCCATTGACTCACATGGTATAATAACGTTATAGCGTTCCAAATAAGACT
>JAEDJV010000088.1 GCA_016296165.1 Oscillospiraceae bacterium
CCACTTGACAACGAGCCTCTGTCAGTATGATATTCTGTCCGCCGAGGCAGGCATCACCTAAAGGCTGTGCTGCCTGGCTACCAGCCTATCATACTGCCTTCTCATTATCAAGTGACTTTCGCGGCATAAAGTGTTTACAATTCTTTTCAAAGTAAATGCAATACAATGAAATAACGTATTTGCGAAATATATTAAGATTTTAGAATAAATAAGTTCAAATTAAATGCAACATCTAATTCGTCAAAGTAAATGCAATAAAAAAAAATTTCCACGTTGCATTTACTTTGAAAATTTGCGTAAAAATTTTTGATGTAACAAATATTTAAACATGTGTTGACAAATAATAATTCAGGTGATATAATAACACTTGAAAGAAAAGTGAATAACTCCATGTGTTCACCAAGAAAGAAATCCCCTACACCGCAACTTGTAGGGGATTTTTTGTGCTTATGTCAGATAAAGGATTATCTATCAAGCCACTTGCAAATGTAATAAGCAAATACACTTGCTATAATAGATAACAGGAATGAAAGAAATAACTCCATGTGTTTTCACCTCCTTCCATGCGGAAGGTATCCGACACAATTATTATTATAACATGATTGATTCGATGTCAGTAACAAGAAAAATTTTTTAATATTGATAAAAACATAAAAATGTGCTATGCTATAGAAAAACACACAGGAGGAATAAAAAATGAAAAGATTTTTCAGCGTATTATCTGTGCTGATGTGTATTCTTTTGTTTACAGGTTGTTTTAATTCAGCTGATAAAGAAGGTTTTATTGAAACAGATAAGGAAACAGACAGCTTAATTGCGGATATGATCGAATCGGTTACTGTTTTTGAAGAAACCGGTTCAGAGGAAACAGAGGTATCAGAAATAATTTCAATTTCTGAAGAAACCGAACCGGAAGAAACCACTGTGCCTGATGAAACTGAGGAAGTACTTCAGGTTGATGAAAATGGTGCCTATACTACAAAGCAGGAAGTAGCGTTTTATATTTATACATACGGACATCTGCCTTCCAACTTTATCACAAAAAAGGAAGCTGAGTCACTCGGCTGGTCCGGAGGTTCACTTGAGCCTTATGCACCCGGAAAATGCATAGGCGGAAATCGTTTCGGAAACTATGAAGGACTTCTGCCTGAAAAAGACGGAAGAAAATACACAGAATGCGATATAGATACACTGGGAGCAGAAAAACGCGGAGCAAAACGAATAGTATTCTCAAACGACGGTCTGATTTACTATACCGAAGATCATTATGAAACATTTGAACTGCTTTACGGAAGCGAGGAATGATTAATATGAAAGTTGTTATTGATGGAAAGAAAATAACATCAAAGCAGATGCTTCATACATATTTTGCGGATGAAATGAATTTTCCTGAATGGTATGGTAAAAATCTCGATGCACTTTATGATTTTCTTACGGATACTAACGAAGAAACTGAGATAGAACTTATAAACCGCCCTGCCCTTCACGAACATCTAGGAAAATATGCGAAAGCATTTGAAAAGATGCTGCGTGAGGCACAGGAGGAAAATGAAAATATAAAGGTTATTTCAACTGAGTAAATACGGATTATACGACAAAAAAACAGCAGACACACAGATAAGGATGTGTGTCTGCTGTTTTTATTGTTGGGTTGAAAATTTTGTTGAATTATGTTATAATACTGGTTGTGTCGGACGCCTTCCGCATGGGAGGAGGTGAAAACACAATGGACTCAATTTTTTCTTTTTTATTATCTGTCGTAGCAAGTGTATTCGCTTACTACATTTGCAAGTGGCTTGACAGATAATCTCATCCGACATAAGCCAAAAAAAATCTCCCTGCAAGTAGCGGTGCAGGGAGATTTTTGGTGAACACAATGGACTCGTTCACATTTCTTTTTTCTTTTCAGATTTCATTGTAACACATTAAATGTAATTTGTCAATGATTTGATATGATATATTATTTCCACTTTGTACTGGATTATGTGTATTTTTCATCATTTAGTATATCCTGAAAATATCAAAAGTCAGGGTGAAAATGTAAGATACAGAAACAGCATACACACAGATAAGGATGTGTGTATGCTGTTTTGTCATATTAATCGTTGAGATTATATTTGATTTTTATACTGATAGTAATCTATAGAAATGTTTAGGACAGCTGCAAAGTAATATACTGTATTAAATGTCGGATTTTATATTTTTGGATATTTACTAATAGTTAAGATTTTTGTTTGATTTATCTTATAGTAAATATTTTTGATATAAAAAATTCTAAAGTTGTATAATTTAATAAAATTATAATAATAACTTTTGTTATATTTATTTTAATTTACTATTGATTTTTTTTGATTTATAATATAAAATTACTAGTAATGAATTAATATTTTAATTATTTCATTCGTTTTATTATACTTTTATTAAGGAGACTGTTAGAAATGAACAGAAATTGCATTAAGAAGTGTGTGGCATTTACACTTGCCTGTGCACTTATTGGCTCATCCGCAATTGTTTCAAACAACGACACAGACGTAAATGGTTTTAATGCCATTTCGACTGTTTCTGCAGCAGGACAAACGCTGATATTTGATCATGACACAAAAATATCACCATTGTTTAACTGCAATTCAGTGAACAATATTCTTGTCGAAAAATCGTATTTAGATGAAAAGGCATACACTAATTCAGTTATTGAATTAATAAAAAAATGCCCTAATCTTTCAAGAATAAATTACGTTGAGCTGTCAAAACTCGAAGATCCTGATTTTTATGATGATGTACTTTGCAAGATTGTTGCAAGTATGAATTATGAAGACTCCAATAGCATTTCTAGTGTAATGATTAAGAGAGTCAAGAGGATAGCTGATGAAATAAAAGGAAAATATAGATATTATGACGAATTCGGCAAAGTAACATCAGCATATGACTTTATTTTAAATAAAGTTGATTACGGATCATCTAAAGTTTCTTGTGGATGGAGAAGATGCACGGACTGGTCTGTATTCTGTAATCCTGATAAACTTGCAAATTGTGATGGACATGCGAGAGCATTTCTAATACTGACAAGAGAATTAGGGCTGGAATCATATTACGAAGGATTTCAGTCACATGCAGCTAATATTGTAAAGGTAAATGGCAAATATTATCATGTTGACATAAGTGATGATCAGGTTGGCTGGCATAATTTCCTTTTAAGCGACAAAGAATTTAGAATCGATAGTAAGGGTAATCCGGACACTCGCCATATTTTTCCGTCTGGAGAAGACGTTGGGCCTGATGAAGTAGAGGTGAATTTTGGTTCGGGTCGCTATGTAATAAGAGTAGTAAAAGTAGCTGAGAAAAGAAATTATTATACCAAGAGTTCAGTATCTAAATCAATTAGATGCACTAATGTGTTAGGCGATATTAATCGTGACGGGAAATTTAATGATAATGATATTATGACATTAAAAAAATATATTCTTGGAGACATTGCTATAAGTAATGTGTTAGATCTAGCAGATTTTAATAATGACGAAAAAATAAGTTCAGCTGATTTAGTACGGTTAATGAACTTGAAAAAATATCGATTCTAAATATTCAGATTATTTGTGTAAGGTCTAGTACATTATTTGATTAATATTGTGATTGATGTGCTTCCGTATACAAAAGACGTTATGCCTGAGCATAAACTGGATGAATTGTTCGGGTAAAAATAAAGTAAAAACAGCAGACACACAGATAATGATGTGTGTCTGCTGTTTTTTGTTCAAATTAAAAATATGCATTTTTCAAAAAACACCCCTCTAAAAATATGCATTTTTTGAAAAATAACCTTCTTAAAATATGCATTTTTAAAAAAATTACCCCCTTAAAATATGCATTTATCTTGAACAGTTCCTTGTTTTGTGGTAAAATAACTACAAAGGAGGTCTGCTTTATGCTGAAAAGAAAATTTTATGACAGACTGCTTGAATGGAAGGAAAGAAAAAACAATACCTGTCTGCTTGTGAGGGGTGCGAGACAGATAGGTAAGACTTATATAATCGATGTTTTTGGAAGGGAAAATTACAAGAGTTATATTTATATAAATTTTATAGAACAGCCGCAGGCAAAGGATATTTTTGAAGGTGAACTTTCTGCAGACGAAATTTATAAGAGGCTGACTCTTGTTATGCCGGAGGTTGTTTATACCGAAAATGATACTCTGATATTTCTTGATGAAATACAGGAATGTCCGAATGCGAGGACTGCACTGAAGTTTCTGGCACTTGACGGCCGTTATGATGTTGTTGCTTCGGGTTCGCTGCTTGGAATCAGATACAAGAAAATTGTGTCTATACCTGTTGGATATGAAGAACAGGTTGAGATGTATTCCATGGATTTTGAGGAATTTTTGTGGGCATGTGGGTATGACGAGCAGAAAATTTTATCACTCAGGGAGTATTTTGATAAAAAGGAGAAGGTTCCGGAAGCAGTACATGAAAAAATGATGTCACTGCTAAGAGAATACATTGTGGTCGGCGGGATGCCGGCGGTTGTAAGCAGGTTTGCAGAAACTCATCATTTTGGGGAAGTTCATAAAATTCAGCAAATGATACTCGACAGTTATTATGATGACATATCAAAGTATGCTTCAAATACGGAAAAGCCCAAGGTGAAGAATGTATATCTTTCTGTTCCGAAACAGCTTGCCAGGGAAAATAAAAAATTTCAGTTTTCTGTTGTCGAAAAGAAAGCAACAGCCCGGAAATATGAAAACAGCATAGAATGGCTTCGGGACGCAAATCTTGTAAGGATGTGCTATAATGTTTCAGTACCGGATTTTCCGCTTGCAGCATATGAAAAGGAAAATCAGTATAAACTGTACATTTCAGATATAGGACTGCTTTCTGCAATGTATGGTTATGATATGAAAAAAGCTGTTATCGACAACACATTGAAGGGAAATGTTAAAGGCGGTATTTATGAGAATCTTGTTCTTGATATGTTAAGCAAGCGTGGTTATAAACTTAATTATTACCGCACAGACAATGGTTCGGTTGAGATTGAGTTTTTACTGACTATAGATGCACAGATTATTCCGGTTGAAGTTAAGGCCGGAAACGGCTCAACAATATCACTGAACACACTTCTTGAAAAAGACAGTATACCGTATGGATATAAGCTGATATCCGGAAATACAGGGGTGAATGATAAGAAAATTGTACTTCCGCTTTATATGGCGATGTTTATCTGATTGTTATAGTGAAAGTCAAATTTATTTTGACGTTCACTATAAACATCCTGTCAGAAAAATGTTGAAAAATATTTTTTTCCAAAATATCTGTTGACAATTTCTTTGGGGCAAAATATAATAAAGATATTGAATATCAATTCTGAAAGGAAGATGTAAAGATGTATAATTTTAATGCTGCTGATGCCGCTGAAAAATGTGCTGCGTGGATCAGAAACTGGTTTGAGGAAAACGGAAAAGGCTGTAACGCTGTTATTGGTATTTCAGGCGGAAAAGACAGCTCAGTTGCCGCTGCCCTTTGCTGCAAGGCACTGGGAAAAGACAGAGTTATCGGCGTAATGATGCCTAACGGTGAACAGCATGACATTGACTATTCTATCGACCTTTGTAAGCATCTCGACATAAAGAACTATACTGTAAATATAAAAAATGCCTTTGACGGAGTTATGGGCGAAATTGAAAAGCAGATTGATGTAACCGCTCAGACAAGAACAAATCTTGCACCGAGAATCCGTATGTCTGTTCTCTATGCTGTTTCACAGTCAAATAACGGACGTGTTATCAATACTTGCAATCTCTCGGAAGACTGGGTCGGATATTCCACAAGATACGGCGATGCAGCCGGTGATGTAAGTCCTATCTCTTTCTTCACAGTTGCTGAAGTAAAGGCTATAGGCAGAGAACTCGGACTCCCTGATAAGTTTGTTGAAAAGCCTCCGATAGACGGCCTCTGCGGAAAGACGGACGAGGACAACCTCGGATTTAAGTACGAAACACTTGACAGATATATCCGTGAAGGCATTGAACCTGATCCTGCAACAAAGGAAAAGATTGATACCATGCATGAGAGAAATCTCTTCAAACTTAAGTATATGCCTTGCTATAATTATTTTGAGGAAAACAAGTAAGATTTATGCAGTAAAATAATGCTGTAAGCAAAAACAACAGATTTCAGCTTAGGTCTGAAATCTGTTGTTTTTTTAGGATTGAATGTTATTCATGTGATTTAGTGTGAATTTTCAAAAAATATTAATGTAAATATACACGAATGATTTTAAAAAATATATTGATTTTTACATGAATATCTGATATGATAATTTTATAACAGAAAGGAAGTGGCACGATGTACAGAAAAATAACCGAAGAGCTCAACAGGTGGAAGAGTGATCCATACAGAAAACCGTTGATTATACAGGGTGCGAGGCAGGTCGGGAAGACTTATACTGCCCTTGAATTCGGGAGAAATAATTACGAAAATGTTGCGTATTTTAACTTTGAAACCCGTCCTTCCCTTTCAGAGATTTTTTCGGAAAATATCAGTCCTCGGTATCTTATTCCTTTGCTTTCGCATATATGCGGTAAAACGATAGTAAGGGGAAAAACTTTGATTATATTTGACGAGATTCAGCTGTGTGAACGTGCACTGACAAGTCTGAAATATTTCTGTGAAGAGGCTCCTGAATATCACATTATAGTTGCAGGAAGTCTTCTTGGAGTTGCTGTAAACAGATCGGAATTTTCATTTCCGGTGGGTAAAGTTGATATAAAAACGATGTATCCTATGGATATGGAGGAATTTTTACTTGCAATGGGAGAGAACGAGCTTGCTTACAGAATAAAAAAATGCTTTGCAGACAATATCCCTATGCCCTCGGTACTTCACGAATCTGCAATGCAGCTGTACCGACAGTATCTTGTAACGGGTGGAATGCCGGAATGTGTTTTGCAGTATTCACAGACAAGAGACACGATTCTCGTCAGACACGCTCAGAGCAATATACTTCAGAGCTATCTGAATGACATGAGCAAATACAACAATCTCAATGAGATTAAAAAGACAAGGCTTGCTTACGATAATATAACAGTTCAGCTTTCGAAGAAAAATACACGTTTTCAGTACAAGCTGATAAAAAAAGGCGGCAGAGCTTCAGAGTTTGAAAATGCGATAGAATGGCTTTGCCTTTCCGGAATTGTATCGCAGGTTTATAAGGTCGAACAGATAAAAAAACCGCTGGAAAATTACAGAGATATAGATTCGTTTAAAATATATATATCTGATATGGGACTTCTGGGTGCCAGGAAGGAAATAAATCCGGATGATATACTCTTCATGTCAGAAGAAATAAACGACTTCAAAGGAGGCATGACTGAAAACTATGTAAATATTCAACTGAAAATAAACGGCTACTCCACATATTACTGGGAATCAGACAGAGGAGCAGAAATAGATTTTATCATTCAGCGTGAAAATCACCTCATACCGGTTGAAGTCAAATCCGCCGACAATACAAAAGCCAAAAGCCTGAAACTATATATGCAGAAATTTTCTCCGGAATACGCCGTAAAAATTTCTGCTAAAAACTTTGCCTTTGAAGACAGAATAAAAACAGTACCGCTTTATGCGGTTTTCTGTTTGTGAAAAAATCTCCCTGCGTCGCTGCCTGCAGGGAGATTTTTGTTTTTGGTGAACACAATGGACTCGTTCACATTTTCACCTGTACTCAAACCTCAGTATCTCGCAGTTCCCTACTCCGAACTTTGCATACTCTTCATTTGTCATATCGTAAAAATACGACTGTATCACTCTCGAAATACCGTTGTGTGCAACCAGCAGAAATGTTCTTTCGTCATTTTTCAGCTCATCAAGCAGATTGTAGATTCTCTGGGCCAGACGGAGCATGGACTCCCCGTCCTCATAGCTGTTGATAAAATATGTCTTTGCCACGGCAAATTCTGCTCCGTCCCGCGGTGTTCCCTCGTACTTTCCGAAGCACTGTTCCTTCAGTCTTTCTTCACATTCCATCGGTATACCCGTAATCTCCGAAATATGACGTGCGGTCTCCGCTGCACGGATAAGCGGTGAATAAAGAATCTTATCTATCTTAATCCCTTCTTCAAGTATCTTTTTTCCCAGAAGCTCCGCCTGTTCGTGTCCATTTTCGGTCAGTTCAATATCGGTGGCTCAGCAGATTTTGTTTTCTACATTCCATACAGTCTGACCGTGTCTTGCAAAATATATATGCGGCATAATGATTTCCTTTCTTTTATAAATGTTGAAACCGTTTCGTTAAGTGAACGGGACAGTTCAATCACGTATTTTTACTTCATCATAGGTGGTTGTGTCCTCCTCACCGTAGCGTATCCATCTGTAGTCTTCTCATGCTGCACCATGGTTTCTCTTGACTGTATCCCATGGGTCATAAGCCGGTATATCAAAGAATTTGCACATCTGTTTGAGATCGAATCTTGTTTCAGGCATGCATCTTGACTTTATAAAATCTTCCAGATCCTTTATCGTAGGGTTTGTATTTACACCAAAAGGCAGCATCATAGGTAGTATATCATAACATGTACCGGTTATCAAGTTTATTTTATAATTATCTGCACCATTTACAATGTTTTTAAAGGTATTATCCGTATCAGTTATAATTTTTTTTAAACTCGTTGAAAAAGCGGGAGCACTTTCGTATATATCGAAGGAGCTCCCGTTTTGGTTTAAGTGTATGAATATCAGTAAGAGGGTTTTTTAATATTTTCGAGGATGTTTTCACTGATTTTGTCTTAATTTCTATGGTTTTCATGGAAATCGTGAAAAATCAAAAATTTTTTTTCGACTGCGATTTTCAGTGATTTTCAACATACTAAGACGAAACATATTATTTTGATGTATTTACGTGTGAAATTAGCAGATTCATATGTCAAACAGGTATGTTTTCAGTAAATTACAAAATATTTTTGTGCTTACTGGTAATGATGTGCACAGAACTTACAGAGCTGGAATATGTGCAATGAAAAAATCCATTTAACGAAGGAGCGGATAAAAATGAAAAGCAGATTAAACAGGACAGACCTCATTCTTATTATTATGATGATGGTGAGTGAAATGGAAAATCCGAAGAAGAGCGGAATAGCAAGAGAAATCACCGATGAGTACAAAGGATGTTTCAGTCCGAAAACTATCGAGGGAACGATGGAACACATGACGGATTATGTTTTCAGATGCCATATCAAAGAGGTATTCGAAAAGGCAGAATCTCTTGTATTTACCCGAAAGCTCGAACTAATAATAAACAATCTGGTTGTCACTTCGAGCGAAAGTGAACTGAAAAAAATATTCAGTGATGATGAGATAATTAGATTAAGGGCTGTTAATTCAGAAACCAATATTGACAACCTCAGAAAAACCAGAGGAAAGGTAGTAAAAAAATACGAAACTCTGGAACAGACACATTACATACTGAGATATATGACCGACCCTGGCAGCAGAAACTGCATTGCTTCGGAACTGGACATTGCCGGAATTGTTTACGATGAGCTGCATGAACCCATATCGGATAAGACGGAACGCGAGCTTAAAAAAGAATATCTGCCGGCCGTTGCAAATGTTGAAGTTAAGTGCGTGAGGGGGAAAACAACTGAGATCACACTGACAGGACTGGGGAGAAAGAGGATTTTTCAGGTACTTTCCGGGGATATGGTTTCGAAACTGATAAGAATCCAGAGGCTGGTGTATACGGGTGAGTCGGATGAGAACGGAGATGTAAGTGATGAGATGCTGGAGAGACTTAGAGTGGCGGTGGATGAGTATGACTGATGGCTGCCGGGATTAAAGAGAAAAACCGGATACCCGATTTGGAGGGTATCCGGTTTTGAGGTTATGTGCTTTGCAGTGGGATGAATTGCGTTCCCGTTCCCAACGTATTTGACAACAAATCCAAAATATGATAAAATAAATTCAGTCGAATAAATGAGGAAGGCTG
>JAEDJV010000089.1 GCA_016296165.1 Oscillospiraceae bacterium
AAAAACGGAGCCGTTTCAGAGCTCCGTTTTTTCAATTTAAGTGGCAAACTCGGGTATTATCATTTATTTCTCTTTATGTCAACAATGTTTAAAATACAATCATTATAATGCATAAAAATCTTTCCAGAAAATACATTAAAATTTATATAGTATTTTTTTCACTACTATGCACATAATAGTTTTGTTCTCAGAAAGAGGATAAATATTTGTAAATGAGGTATTAATTATGGACTGTAAAAGTAAAAACAGCAGTATCAGATGTACTGTAAAACAGTGTGAACACAATATGGGAAGCGAAAACTACTGCACTCTCAATACCATTGATGTTGGTACTCACGAATCAAATCCAACAATGCCGGAATGTACTGACTGCAACTCTTTCGTAAAGAAAAACTGATTTTTACCGGGCATATTTTCTAATATGCCCATACATATATGTGCAGACAAAAATACAGACATAAACAAAACAAACAAATTTTTTTTCTTTAATATGTCAAAACGTAAATTTTTCATTAAACCACTTGTTAATTCATAAGTTTTAGAGTATAATAGAAAAAGGAGATGATGTAAAATGAGCGATAAGACAATGAGATTCAAAGTTAGCGATGATAAGGAAACCGTATTAAAACAAAACCTCATCACTATCCATGATGCACTGGTAGAGAAAGGATATAATCCAATTAACCAGATTGTAGGCTATATTCTTTCAGAAGACCCGACATACATAACAACATATCAGAATGCCAGAAACATCATAAGACACATAGACCGTGATGAACTTCTTCAGATTCTTGTAAAATCATACATTGGAAAATAAAAAAACATGGTATTTTAGCCATGTTTTTTTTATTTTTATCAGGTATCATATATCTTCATGTGCAGATAATATTATAAGGATAACGATATCCTAATAACGGAGGTATAGTGATGAAAAACATTTTGGGTTTTCTGACCGGCTTATATCTGGCTTTTCAGACGTGTACTGCCGTTTCGGCACTTAGCAGTACACCTCATGGATACGGACAAGGAAAAGAAAAAGACGGAAATAACTGTCCTCTTGGAGCCTCAGACTTTAATTCAGTTTACGGACAATTTAATTCATACGCACTTTCAGAGGATAAAAGCAATATAATTCTCACTTTTGACCAGGGATATGAGAATGGATATACTGCCAGGATACTGGATACACTAAAAGAGAAAAACGTTAAAGCAATTTTCTTTCTTACTGGTGACTACGCAAAAAAGGAAACCGAACTGGTACAGCGAATGATTGACGAGGGGCATGTACTTGGCAATCATGGAATGACTCACGCAAAATTTCCCGAACTGACAGATGAGGGACTTCGTAAAGAAATATCATCGCTGCACGACTATGTTCTTGAAAAATACGACTATCAGATGCAGTATCTTAGACCTCCATGCGGTGAATTTTCTGAAAAATCTCTTGAAATCACAAAATCACTCGGATACAAAACTATTATGTGGAGCTTTGCATATGTAGACTGGAATGCTGACAATCAGCCTGCCCCTGAAGAGGCCCTGAATAAAATGCTGGATTCAGCACATGGTGGTGCCATTTATCTTCTTCACTCAGTTTCTTCGACCAATGCTGAGGTACTTGGGCAAATGATAGATGGCCTGCGTGAAAAAGGCTATATTCTTTAAAAAAAAATCGGTATCGCAATGATACCGATTTTTTTAATAAGGTTTGTAAAATTAATGATGTTTAAAAATTATATCTGTGAATTCTCAAAAAGATAATCAAGAACATCGTCAACAGTTGTAAAACAGAGACCTGTACATGTATCAGCACATCCGTAGTATATGGCTATCCTTCCCGTTGCTGCATCAACGATATTTGCACATGGAAATGTAACATTAGGAACATCCCCGACACATTCATACAGTTTCTGTGGGCTGATAAGATAGTCTCCTGCTCTTTTTACAGGTTTCCATGGTTTATCCCTGTCAAGGAGTGCTGCAGAGAAACTATATACAAAACCATTGCATGAAGTAAGGACACCATGATAAAACAGAAGCCACCCTTCAGATGTTTCTATCGGAACAGGACCCGCACCTATCTTGGTGCTTTCCCAGTTCTTTGACGGCGACATTACATGCCTGTGTTTTCCCCAGAATGTCATATCAGGGCTCTCGCTGTAATATATATCACCAAACGGTGTATGTCCATCATCAGACGGACGTGAAAGCATTGCATAGTTTCCGTCTATCCTGCGCGGGAAAAGAACACCATTGCGGTTAAACGGGAGAAATGCGTTTTCCAGCTGATGAAAAGTATTAAAATCAAATGTATATGCAATACCTATGGTTGGTTTTGATTTGTATCCATTGCACCATGTCAGATAGTATCTGTCCTCTATAAATACTACACGAGGGTCATATCCGTATATAAATTCAGCCATTTCTTCTGAATCTGTTTCAAATACTATTCGATTTTCATTTATATCCCAGTTTATGCCATCTTTTGAGAAACCGACATGAAGCTCCATATCTCTGGCTTTTGTGTCAACCCTGAAAACACCAGCAAACCCATCCCTGAAAGGAACAGCTGCACTGTTAAAAACGCTGTTGGAACACGGGATTATATCTCTTTCTATTATTGGATTGCTGTCATAACGCCATATTACGTCTCTGCAGCCCTCCGGTCTGTCCTGCCAGGGAATATTTTTTATTTCTCTTTCTCCAAAAATCTTATATTTCATTTCCCCCACTCTGCCTTTCAATGCTATAATGTCTATTCAGCATCTGAAGGCTCGACAGCATCCGGCTGCGGTATTTCCGGCTCAGCTGTTTCTGTTACCGCAGTCGTCACAACTGCCTGTGTTGTAACAACCGGTTCCTCCTTCAGTTCTGATTTATTTTTATATTTTTCCAGAGTTATTGTTCTGTTTGAATTATACATCTTAACAAAAGCTTCACGACTGTTATATTTTTCAGAAAGCATTCCGTTTTTGTCAAGAATATAGTCTCCGTACCAGAGTCCGAAAAATGACCAGACTGCACGATCACGGAAAGTAAGTTCCATATCAGGAAGTCTGCCGCACTCACTTAATGCTATAAGCTTTTCGCCGCCAGTAAGTGAATAGAGCCACTGATACTGTTTGTAGTAGCTTGTGTTGTCTGTATTTTCATCATAAAGATCAACAGCAGCGATATCAAACATATCATTTCCAACAAAATAGTCTGTACCCTGTGCGCTCCAGATCCAGATAAGGTTATCAAGATGATGATAATAAGTCTGTCTTGTATAGAGAACATTCCAGAGCCATCTGTAGGCTTCCGGACCAGCAGCTCCCCACCAGAACCAGTCACCGCTTGCCTCATGAAGAGGTCTCCATAAAACAGGAATATGTGCTGTATAAAGTCTCTGAAGCTGAGCCGAAACAAGATCTATGTCATAAAGAATGGAAACCGTTTCTGCTGTCAGCATTCCCTCCTGATAAAGATTATCAATCTGCTGAGGAGTAAGCATTGCAACATCTATATCTGTAACAGCAAGTGACAAATCAAACTGTGTTTTTTCAGAGTAAAATTCGTCTTCATAAACAGGCGCCTTCCAGTGCCACATATATCCAACTATTCCACCCTGTTCAGCCCATTTCATTGCCGCTGATATATCATCATCCTCCGGTGCAATATTCTGATTGGAATTTACTGAATACTGACTCATGTCTCCGAAACGAATTGCAGGGGACTGTGAGGTGTTTTCCTGAATCTTGGTTATCTCTACATCCTGCGCACTTGATACATACTGACCGGTTACTATTCTTTTGCCAAAGTTATCTGCAAGATACTGCATGAGATTTTTGGCTTCCGGAGTAGCTGCAGCATTGATAAGCTCCGGTGATATATCCGTTCTGGATGAATAAATTGACTGATTATTTCTAATCTTAATGTAGTCCAGATCAAACTCGCCTTCTGTCTCATGCACAGTAAGGACTGATTTTCCCTTTTCAAGAAATACACCATAATAAGTCTTTATAACAAATTTTCCTGCAGTTGCTTCTGTACATGCAAAATCAAACAACGGCTCTCCGTTAAGATAAATTTCATTTTTTACAATATAATCAGAAGCAAAGCAAACCGAAATGTCATAATGCTGCTCAGATGGTATGTCAAACTCAAATCTAAGAGAATTTCCGTCTTCGGGATAAAAACCTGTAAGATAACCTCTTCCTGAATATCCTGTTCTAACATCCGAAGCAACCTGAAGTTCGCTTCCAACAGTATCTTCAGCTTCAATAAGCTGTTCATATTCGAACTGATTAATCTGTGTTGCATTGAGAACATATTCACTGACTGTTGTAACTACAGTCTCCGTTACTGGTTCAGTTACAGAGGCTGTGGTTGTTGTAACTTCCACTTCCTGATTAATCTCAGTTTTTTTGTTATGTCCGGAAGTAAAACTCTGTATGAGGTTCATAACACAAATAACAATCATCAGAAATGAAATAAGTATAGCCAGAAGCAATGCAACCATTCTTCCGGATACTTTCTCCTCAGTAGAAACACTTTCAAATAAACTTTTTACTTTGCTAAAAATTTTTTTTTCGTTCAAAACTTTCCTCTTCCTTCTGCTGCAGACAAACCGCTTCATACAGCAAAATTATTTTATTTTTGACAGAAATGTTCCGAAGAATTCTAAAATAAGTTTATTTAATATAATGCTGTTTTTAAGTTTAATGCTGATATGGATTACTGATATTATTCTATCATACTATTTACTTTTGTGTCAATATATATTTAAGCTAAAAAACAGGTGGTTTAATTATTTAATCTGATATTTAAGTTAAATTAGAATATTGGTTATTATTCTTCAGTACTAAAAGTAAAGAACTGTCATTATTATAGTATATTATTTTTTTAATTATTTTTCAAGTATAAAATTGAATTTATACTGATTATACGATATAATTAATAAATGAAACACAGAAATCACAACTCATTTTGCAATTTTTTCGGCAAATATTATCAGGAGGAAATACAAATGCAGAAAATCTTAGGTTATCTTAGGCGCACCATACAGGAATACGATATGATAAAAGACGGTGATTCAATCGCTGTGGGAGTATCAGGTGGAAAGGACAGCCTTGTGTTGCTTATCGGACTTAAACTGCTTCAAAGATTTATAGGCATCGACTATAATATATATGCAGTTTCCATCGATCCTATGTTTTTCGGTCAGTCATCCGACTTTTCAGATATCAGTATTCTATGTGAAAAATACAATATTCCATATACAGTAATCAATACACATATAGCCGAAATAGTCTTTGACATACGTAAAGAAACAAATCCATGCAGTTTATGTTCGCGCATGAGGAGAGGCGCTCTTAACAATGCAGCACTTGAACTTGGCTGCAATAAACTTGCACTGGGACATAATCAGGATGACGCTGTTGAGACCTTCTTCATGAATCTTTTTAACGCAGGCCGTATAGACTGTTTTTCTCCTGTTTCCTTTCTTTCTGACATAAACATTAGTGTAATACGTCCTCTTATTCTTACTCCTGAAAAAGAAGTATCAAAAGCTGCCCGAAAGAACAGTTTTCCCGTACTAAAATCAAGATGCCCTGAAGATGGTCACACAAACCGCGAAACAATGCGTCAGTTTATCATTGATAAGGAAAAAGAAGACAGAAGTTTCTCTGACAAGATAACCGGAGCACTTAAACGCGGAAATATTAGCGGGTGGGGTATCTGAATTACATTCTACAACCAGGAAGCTCACAAAATGCAGGTTATTTCAAATTATATTTAAAAGATTAAGGAGGATATACTCTCAAATCCAATCGAGAGTATATCCTCCTTTTTAAAGTCTTTTGTAAAAATAATTAACGGCTAATATACCACTATTTTATTATCTCATCCCATATTTCTTTTGTAATTGAGCCATCAGCCGTAGCAAAGCCTGCTTCCATTACTGCACGTAAAATATATGTTGCATCTAATGGAGCAAAATTCTCTTCAGATGATTCATCTACATTACCTAAGAAATATGAATATTTGAGGGACTTTTCTCCATACTCAGTATTGATATTGCCATCAAGTATACTATTGTCAAATCCATTCTCAAGCACTTCTCTTGACAATAGTGTTGCATCCAGTACTGTTACATTATGATCAAGGTCTACGTCACCTCTGAGACCAATGAAGAAATCTGCTTCGGTAACATTGTACTTCTTGTCACCAGCGCCATTATCGATGAGTACAACGTGAGGAACTACACCATCTTCAGTAACTTCTGTTTTATCTGTAAGTCTTCCGTATACAGATGCAACGCTTATCTTATGCAGCTTATCCTTAGCGTCACTGGAAATATTAAGTGTAATTGTAAACAGATTATCATTCTGACCAAGTTCACGTGTATCAACACCCCTGAAAGCTACATAGCCACCATTAGGGTTAAGACCTGTAACTACACTCAGAGCTAATGCTTCAGTACTTCCCGGTGCAATATAAACTGTATTTCCACGAAGTGATGTTTTAACTGAACCCGGAACAACTGTAACTCCTTCTGGAAGTGTGAGTCCAAATCCGGCATAATCGAAATATTCTTCAGATGCGTTAAATCCTGTAAGATCAAATGTCACGTCTACTGTACCCTGATCACTAAATGCCATTATTTCCGGAATAGTGTATTCGATAGAAGCACTGTCTGGAAGTTCTATATTACCACTTTCAAGTATTTCCTGTTTAAGATTATCACCAGCATCAATTACAATATCAATAACCGGCTTGGAAGGTGTTGTTACTGGTGTTGTTGTCGTTGTTGCTTCTGTTGTTGTTACCGGTGTTGTTGTCGTTGTTGCTTCTGTTGTTGTTACCGATGTTGTTGTCGTTGTTGCTTCTGTTGTTGTTACTGGTGTTGTTGTCGTTGTTGCCTCTGTTGTTGTTACAACTGGTTCATTCGAATCATCATCAGAAATAAGAAGATAACCATCAATTACTGCACTTGTTGAATTTGGTATCGTATCCCATGCAACAAATTCACTTTTTATCATATCAGCTGACACAAAGAATTTGTCTTCATTCTTGACATCATCAGGAAGAACAAAAAGAAGCTTTACAAAATTGCCTGTAGTTTCAAAGCTTTTTCCTGACTGATATGAAACAATAATTCTGTCATACTTGGCACTTACTTTTATTACTTCATCTTTGATACCATCCATCAAGGAAACATTTGTATTTTCAGCATCAGCATATGTACATCCGGCAAAAATCATGTTTTTATCATAGTCAAGAACGATTTTTGATGAATTTATACCGCCGTTTTCCTTGAAGCTAAGAGTTACTTCTGCTACTTTATTATCACTGTATTCGTCATAATTTTCAGTAAGAACCTTCGAAGGAGCATCAGCTTTATATCTGTCTTTGAAATCTTCCAGGGTTTTCAGTTCATCCATTTTGTAAACAGACTTGCTGAATTCGATTTTATAATCGTATTTTGCGTCAGGATCTTCAAATTTTACTGAGCCGTCTGTTACTTCAGATGGAACATTATATAAGGAATAATCTTTGACTTCTGCTTTCTGAACCTTTATGTCAAATGTCTTACCATCAGAATATTTTTCAGGCAAGGCGCAGAGAAGTACAGCAAGTGCACCGGTTTCCTCTGAATCCTGCACGGAATTTTCATAAATAGTAAGCTTGGTACCAGAACCAGCGAAATTTTCATTGAGTGAAAAATTCTTGAGTGTTTCATATCCACCATTTGCATTCTTTTTACACCCAACAATTGTTATGTCATCAGAAACAGCAAAGTCAAGTGATATTCCTGAAAAACCGCCGTTAGTCGGAATTTCAACGGGAACCTCTGCTACTTTTCTGTCTGACAATGTTTCCAGGCCTGCAATTAATGCACCGTTCTCCTTACACTCATTGTAATCAGCAACTGTTTTTAAACTGCTGAATTCTGACTGAGTAAGCGAGATGTTATTAACATTAACCATAACCTTCGCTGAACTTGCAGCATAAACAGAAGATATGTTTATATATTCTGACTCTGCAAGCGGAACCGCGGAAACCGCTGTGAACATTAATAAAGCTGTCACAGCTGATGTAACACGTTTAATTAAATTCATTTTCATAATCCTCCCTGATTTAAAATAAATAAACTTACCACATTTATAATATCATATTTTTTGTTTTTCGTCAATCATTCATCAATTAATAATTTAGTTTTTATATAAAAAGGAAGCCTAACAATAGGCTTCCTCTTAAAATATAGAATTATTTACTTTAATATTTCGCTCCACTGATAATCTGGATCAAAGCCCTTTTCCATAACATATCTGAGAAGATATGTTGAGTCGATGCCTTCAATTACACCATTATCGTTTATATCACAAGCTTTTCCGCCTGCCTCTGCAAGTCTATCAAGACCAAACTTATCAATTGCTGTTTTAATGAGAGGATTTGATTCAGCTTGCTTTTCATAGATAGTAGGAAGAACAGAACTATCAAAAGAATTTTCGATTGATTCAAGGAGAATCGTTGTTCCGCCAACAGGTGACGGTTCGCCTTCAAAGAATACATCACCCTTGATTACGTTTAATAACATACCGTTATCAATTTCTGCCGGATATACAGAAACCGCCTTGGAATCAATAACGTCTATATATCTGAAAGAAATAGAAGAAGCTGGGATATCATCAGTAAACTCTACAGTAGCATAAGCAATTATTTCATCTTTTAGTTCGGGTACGTCATCACCATATGCGTAAACACTATATAGAATGTTGTTGCCTTTAATAGTAACATCTTCATTTACTTTTTCAATATTTTTAATCACAGCACCTTCACCGGCATCTATTCTTGTTTTTGCGCTGCATATTTTGCCATTTAAAATCACCGGTACCTTAACACTCTTCTGGTCGTAAACTATTTCAGAACCAACCTTAATGCCAAATCCGTCAGTCGATTCTTCTGCTCTTACGTTAACATATGCACTTGATCTCTCTTTTGCCGAATCAGATAGTACAAAACTTTCCTGTTTATCATTCGCTATGTCAAGTTCGTCAATAAAGACCTTCACAACATGTCCTGCAGGCATATCAAACTTCTGTGCACCATCTCCATCCTGAAATTCAAGTGTAATATATGCAAATGGTTCACCTTTTTTTATTCGGTAGTCTTTGCCGGAAGATGATGTGAAGTTTACTGTACCTGAATACTTTTCTCCAATCTCTACAGTAACACCTGAATTTGCCGGGAGAACACTTTCAATATTTTTGATTACAGCATGGTTATTACCTGCATTCGGAACATTCTGAACTCCGAATTTTAAATTAGCTACTGTAAATGAAACGTCCTCACTAAATGAAATTGGCACCTTTACAGTTGAAAGACCAGTTACAACGGTTGTATCCTGCATAACTACATTAAATGCATCCTCTATCTTGGTATCGACAGCCAGTACAGATGATGCTGGTGCTAATGATGACATTGTCATCGCAGCGGCTACAACCCATGAAATTATCTTTTTGTTCATATTAACCCTCTTTTCTTATTACAAAATGTTTACATTACAATTAAATCCCCCTATCTCTAGGAGGATTTAATTATTCGTTTAAGTTTTCAAAAAACTAAACTAAATTAGTCTTTCTTCTTCTTAAGAGCAATAGCTGCACCAGCTGCTGCTACCATTGTAACTGCAAGAGCTGCTACACCGTTGCTGCTGCTACCTGTAACAGGAGCATTATCCTTCTGCTTTGTTGTGCCTGCAGTTGTTGTTGTTTTTGCTGCACCTGTTGTTGTTGCTGCACCTGTTGTTGTTGTTGCTGCACCTGTTGTTGTTGTTGCTGCACCTGTTGTTGTTGCTGCTGCACCTGTTGTTGTTGTTACTGCACCTGTTGTTGTTGTTGCAACTGTTGTTGTTGTTGCTTCTGTTGTTGTTGTTGCTTCTGTTGTTGTT
>JAEDJV010000259.1 GCA_016296165.1 Oscillospiraceae bacterium
TTGCACATTAAACAATTCGGCAAGGTTATATAGATTTTCGATTGAGGGAAGTTTATTCCCATTTATCCAATCATATATAACTCTTGGCGTCTGCAGTTCCAGAAACTCAGCGATTTCCGCATATGTCAATCCGGATTCTTTAATCAGACGATACAGCTTAAGCCCGGTTGCCGCTTTGTCTATTTTGCGTTTGCAGTTCATTGAAAAACCTCCAAAAAATGAAATATCTTTCAGCTTTGGAGCAATTAACTGCAGATGTATTTTAGCACATTTTTTGAGAAGTTATAAACATCCGATTTTTCTAAAAGCTAAAGCTGAAGTAAAAAGTTAAATTCCACTTTAAATATCGCAAAATGGAAATAAGTCATTGATAAACTTCCAGTTGAAATTACTCTTTGACTTGCCTCATAATTTTCTTGTCAGAATGTCATACTGCCTGATTTTGAAAGGAGGCCATATAACATGGCAGTATACAATAAAGGAACTCATTTATCATTTTCTGATCGTCAGATTATTGAAAAAGGAATCATCAACGATTCAACCAAGTCTGCTATCGCTGCTATTTTAGGCAAAGACAAATCAACCATCGGCAAAGAAATAAAAACTCATCTTGTCAGGAAACATCACTGCTCCTATCCTGTTGAATGTGCTCTGTTTTCAAAATGTACATATCGTAAAAATCATACCTGTAATTCTTCCTGTCCCAAGTACAAAGCATTTTACTGTCAGAGAAGAGACCGTTCTCCTGGTGCATGTAACGGCTGTTCTAAATCCAGCAGTTGCAGGTATGACAAGTACTATTATTATGCCCAGCAGGCTCAACAGGAATATCGTGATGAGCTCACTGGTTCAAGAATCGGAGTTAACGCTACCTTAAACCAGATAAGACAGCTTGGCGAAATGATCAAGCCTGAACTTGATAAAGGTCATTCAATCTATGTCATCAAACAGAACCATCCTGAAATCACTCTGTCAGAACAGACACTTTACAATTATGTCGAAAACGGTGTGTTTCAGGATGCTGGTATCAGTATCAGCTGTATGGACCTGAAACGTCAGATACGCCGTAAAATCCCTAAAAAGAAGAAAACAGCTTATTCGCCACGAAAAGACAGAAGCTATCTTAAAGGAAGAACGAAAGCGGATTTCGAAGAATACATGGAACTTAATCCAAATGCCAGGGTTGTGGAAATGGACACTGTATACAACCGGTCAGATGGACCATTTATTCAGACTTTCAAGTTTCTTGATTACGATTTTCTGTTTTGTGTGTTCCACAAAGATAAATCAGCCAGGTCAATGCTGAATGGGATCCTGCTTTTAGAAAAGATTCTGGGAAAAGATATTTTTAACCGTGAAGTAGCTGTTTTGAAAACAGATCGGGGTGGCGAGTTTGTTCTTGCAGCTCAGGCTGAAATTAGAGAAGACGGCACTAGAAGGACACGGGTATTCTACTGTGATCCGATGTGCAGCTGGCAGAAGGGTTCGCTGGAAAACGTCCACATTCTTCTCAGAGAAATCTGTCCTAAAGAAATCGATTTATTCCAACTTAATCTGACATCCCAGGCTAAAGCTGATCTCATTACAGTTCACATCAATTCATATCCAAAAGAAAAGCTGAACGGAAAAACGTCCTTTCAGCTGCTGGATTTCTTAAGTCATGATATGGCCAAAAGATTTGAAGCTTATGGAATCGCTGCTATCGATTCTAAAGATGTAATCCTGAAGCCTTATCTACTTAAGTAACTTTTTTAAGCACTTATATATCAGGCGTATGATGTTCTGTTTTAACGCCAAACAAAGTGGAAATAACTCTTTGTGCAATTTTTAGATGTTTATTTCCTCTTCTTTTCATTACGCTGTAAAATGTGCTTTAGACACCTATATAATACTAAACATTCGCTAAATATCGCAAGACAAACGACATTTATCTTTCAATATATGTAGTTTTTACAGGATTAAATTCCACTTCCTTTTTTTCGCTTTTTAAAGTGGAATTTAACTTTTTACTTCAGCCTAATTTAAAGTTCAAAGTAATCATTACTAGTTGATATGGATTATATTGATT
>JAEDJV010000260.1 GCA_016296165.1 Oscillospiraceae bacterium
TTCAGGCTTGTCTGAAAAATTCCGAATAACACAGTCCCATTCATCTATGATGATTACAAACGGATATTTTTCTTCTGATGAATAATATACCTGATGCAATATCGATGAAGTAGATTTGTTATAATCAACATCAGGATATTTTTCTCTGAACTCATCAAAAATATGAATTTTTATTTGTTTTACAAGGTCATCTGAATAATCATCTGCAAACGATGAAATATCCAGATGTAAAACATTATATCTGTTAAGATGATTTTCAAAATCAGGTGATTTTGATATTTTGAGTTTCGAAAATAATTCTCTGGAGTCACAGCCTCTGCTGTAATATGCCTCTATCATATCTGCAGCCTGTGACTTTCCAAAACGGCGGGCATGACTTAGTGATATACATTTTTCTTCCGTAAAAAGTCTGCTGTTCAGGATTTCTATCATTGGAGTCTTGTCTATATAGATTCTGCTGTTTACTGCCTGATAAAATCCTCTGTTTGATGGATTTAAGTATGTTCCCATGGCTATGCCTCCGTTCATTTGTACTGACATTAACAGTATAACATTTTTTCGAACAGTTATCAAGATATAAGAACAGGAAAGCATCACTGCCCAAAATCGCCCCATTATTATACATCGCTGGTAACCTCGACTCCACCCCATTCTATTACAGAATAACCATGTCTTTCAAATTTTTCGAGTTTCTGCTCCGGAATTTCAGTATATTGATCAAGCAGATCTTCCTTTCGTTTATAAGATTTTGAAAAATCAGTCTGATATTCAATCCTGTTGTGTCAGCATGATAAATCATGGGTTATTTGATAAATGACAAAGTTTATTTACTGTAAAATTCATCAATCAGTTCTGAGGCTTCTGTAAACGGATCTCCTGTCATATCCAGCCAGTGTATGTCTTTTCTTTTTCGGAACCATGTCATCTGTTCCTTGGCAAGATGTCTTATTTCCATAAACAGCTTATCATAAAAAGCGTCAAAGCTTTCAAACTCATCTCTCAAATACATCAGGATATACCGGTATTCCAGACCAAGTCTGTACAAAAATTCATCGGTAGCTCCATGCTCCCTCAGTTTTACAACCTCTTCAATCATGTTCATATCAAGGCGCATATCCAGACGTTCCCTGATACGTTCATAAAGGACTTCTCTTGGCCAGTTCGTCCCGAGTACCAGAGTTTCGTATCTTGGAGTATTTACCGGTCCCTCTGTATTGCCAAGCAATGTACGTTCAACTGCTCTCTCCACACGTCTTTTATTCTTCAGATCTATTTTTGTCAGAACTTCAGGGTTTCTTTCTTCAAGAAAAGTTATGAGCTCGCTTAGACTCTTAGCTGCAATTTCATTTCTGGTTTCCGGATCAATCTGCTTTTTTATCATATTATATCCATCAACAACTGAATTGACATAAAGACCGGTTCCGCCAACAAGAAAAGCTTTTCCGTTACGCCCATGAATTTCATCTATATGTCTGTAGGCCTGTTCCTGAAAATCCATGACTGAAAAGAAGTCATTTGGCTCTGCTACATCAAGTAAATAATGTGGAATTCCCTGTGTTTCTTCAGGTGTAACTTTACCGGATCCAATATCCAGGCCCCTAAAAACCTGTCTGGAATCTGCTGAAATTATTTCTGCACTATATTTTTTTGCAAGATCAATCCCAAGTCCGCTTTTTCCCGAAGCTGTCGGACCGGTTATAACTACAAGTTTATTCATTATGACTTTTCTCTCCTGTTTTATGACGGAATAATTCGTAAATACTGTATCTATATTATACATCATATTGTACAAACGGGCAACAAATATTTTTTGAAAACAAAAAATATTTTTTCATCCGGATGAAAAAATAAGGCGGATACGTTCTCGGTTAAGAACGTCCCCGCCTTGTTTACTGTAATTTCCGGATGAACATTTTCATTCATCTTATATTTCTGAATAATCAGTTTATTACTGCCAGAATCAGTAGCCTTATTCAGCCACAAGCCACTGGTCTACCGTTCTGCTTTCACTTGAAATATTAACGCCAATCCTATGAACAGGACGCTTGTCACTAAGATATGGAACTG
>JAEDJV010000261.1 GCA_016296165.1 Oscillospiraceae bacterium
TTTGCGAGAGACTTTCACTTGACAGGGAAAAGCGTGTTGAAGAGCTTTCACTCGGCAACAGAAAAAAGGTGTCTGTTGTATGCGCACTTCAGCACAATCCAAAACTATGCATACTTGATGAGCCGACCAGCGGACTTGACCCGCTTATGCAGAAGGAGTTTTTCAATATACTCAGGGAGCGTCATAGCAATGGAACAACGATTTTTCTTTCTTCGCATGTTCTCTCGGAGATACAGAAAAACTGCGTACGCGCTGCAATAATCAAGGAGGGAAAGATTATCGCCATTGACAGCGTGGAGAATCTTTCGAAAACAAGTGCAAGGCGCGTAGTACTTCACGGAGTAAATAAAGTTCCTGAATCTCTGGCAGTAAAATCAGTTGAGGAAAGCACAGACAGCGTTTCCTTCCTTTATAGCGGAAATATTAAGGATTTGCTTGGCACGGTAAATAAACTTCCGGTTTACGATATGACAATTACCGAACCGGAACTTGAAGAAATCTTTATGCACTTCTATGAGAAAGGCGGCGAAAAATAATGACAGTTTACATAAAAGAACTCAGACAAAATTTTAAATCTCTCTGTATCTGGACTGTTTCAATAGCATTTATGATGATGGTATGTATAATGCTTTTCCCTGAGATGAAAGGCGAAATGGACAGTGTAAGCAGTGTCTTTGCAAATATGGGAGGCTTTACAGCTGCCTTCGGAATGGATAAGCTCAGCTTTGGTGAGATTATGGGGTTTTATGGAATTGAATGCGGCAATGTAATGGGAATAGGCGGAGGATTTTTCGCTGCACTTGCAGGAATTTCCGTCCTTTCAAGTGAGGAAAAAGAGCGTACGGCTGAATTTCTTCTTACGCATCCGGTGAGTCGCTTTTCTGTACTAACCCAGAAACTGATCTCTGTACTGACACAGGTTGTTGTACTCAATATTATTGTAGTTGCAGTAAGTCTTATATCAGTAGTAGTAGTTGATGAACAATTTGAGATGAAGGAATTTATTCTGCTTCATACGGCATATCTGATAATGCAGCTTGAAATCGCCTGTATCTGTTTCGGTATTTCGGCATTTATAAAAAGAGGAAGTATAGGAATCGGTCTGGGACTGGCACTCATGTTTTATTTTATGAATATTGTCTGCAATATAAGCGACCAGGCAGAGTTTCTGCGTTACATAACTCCATACGCATATTCCGAGGCAAGCAGCATAATTTCCGAATCAGCCCTTGATACCGGACTGATTGTTATCGGTATCCTTGTCGGAGCTGCAGGTGCTGTTGTCGGATATTTAAAATATCTGAAAAAGGACATAGCGGCATGAAATAGTCAGGGTTTAGTTTTGTCTATGGAAAGATACAACAAAAACGTATAGAAAAATATCAATATGGTAGTGCGTATATGAAAAATATTTTACTGCTTGAAGATGATGAAAACTTAAACAGAGAAATCAGTCTGAAGCTGAGCAGGGAAGGCTATCGTGTATTTTCGGCTCTTACTTTGACGGAAGCCAGAACGATATTTAATGCTTTAATTATGTAGAGATTTATCCGGCAGGAGCAGTCACAGGCACACTTGGCGACCTTATGATTTATGCTCAGGCACTGGTTGATGACAATGCTCCGCTTTTTAAAAATCCTGAGACACAGTGGATAATGCTATCGGGAACATCATTTTACGGTGAATCTGATATCCCGGTAAATGCACGCGGTTAATGACAAAATGCTTGGAAAGATAGAAAATACAGGTAACGGAGTATATCAGGTAACAGCAGGAGACAGTGCAGCACTTTTAGGAAATATTGAACTGCCGGACGGGAAAACCGGATTAAGAAGTATTTCTGTTGATTTTATTCCGGTTCAGAGCTATATTTTGAAACTTTGCCTTCTGACTGTTTATATCCTTATTGCTGTTGTATCTGTATTTGAACTTCTTTATTAATCACAAACTGAAAAAATACGGAAAGTTAAAGTATATCAGCGGAAATGCGATGACAATTTCGGGTTACTTTGCAGAAATAATTTCTGTAGTACTTTTCTTTTCAACATTTGTT
>JAEDJV010000262.1 GCA_016296165.1 Oscillospiraceae bacterium
TTCACTCCTTTGCACCATTTTTCAATACAAAATCAGTTATAATGCGTTTGCCCTGTTTACATCTGCCCTTGTCCAAGCATAAAGTTTTGTCTAAAATCTTGTACGTATGAAACTTTTGATTCTTGGTTCAGGAACAAGTCATGGAGTGCCAGTAATCGGCTGTCAGTGTGCTGTCTGCAAATCTGCAGATACAAGGGACAACAGACTGCGTTCCAGTGCGCTTTTGACAGATGGTGATAATAATTATCTTATAGATGTTGGTCCTGATTTTCGACAGCAGGCTTTGAGGGCCGGTTTTAGAAAACTTGAATCTGTATTCATTACACATGCTCATGCAGATCATATTCATGGAATTGATGATTTGAGAATTTTCAGTCATAAAAATTCCAGGGCTATGAACGAAGATGCCAGAATCAAAGAAAAATATCCTGAAACAGCAGGTGAAGGTCTTCCGATTTATACAAGCAGCCGGGTTGCCAGTCATATCAGAGAATGCTTCAAGTATATTTTTGTTGATCATGATAAAGGCGGCGGAATACCTAAACTTAATTTTATTACTGTTGATGACAATAACGGTGAGAATCCTGTTTTAAAAAATGGAATTCAGGTTGTCCCTGTACCAATGATTCATGGAAATCATCACACTACAGGATGGGTGTTCAGCAAAGTTGAAAGTGACGGTGTAAAGCACAGTATTGCATATCTTACAGACTGCAGCTTTATAAATGATTCATCTCTGGAGCTTGTAAAGAAGGCTTCAGAGAATGGAGTTCTGGATCATCTTGTTATTGATGCCCTGAGGGTTCAGCCTCATTCGTCACATAACAATTTTGATCAGGCGCTCATGTATGCAAACCAGATTGGAGCTAAAAATACCTGGTTTATTCACATGACTCATGATTTTAAGCATGCTGATATTCAGAAGTATATTGATGAACATCTTAGCAGGTATGAAAATCTGGTAAAAATAACAGAAGAAGGTGGTTGTGTACGGCCTTCTTTTGATGGATTGGAATTAAATACACTGTAAATTTTGAGAATTTGATGATGAATTCTTTGAATTTACATTGACATAATAATGAGTTTTTTATATATTATTGAAACTCACGTGTAATTTATTCGAGGTAGGTATATATTATGTCAAGAATTTGTGATGTTTGCTTGAAAGGCTCTATGACTGGTAACAAGATTTCTAAATCATACAACCACACACGTCGTACCTGGAGACCAAACCTTCTTAAGGTTAAGACAGAAATCGGTGGCACAACACGTACTCTTAACGTTTGCACACGCTGTCTTCGCAGTGGTTTCGTAACAAAGAAAATCAACGTTACTCCTGCTAATGCTGGTGCACCAGTTGCAGCTGCTAACTAATAAGCTTTTTTAGCAATAAAACCCGCCGGACTTATGCTCCTGCGGGATTTTTTTTGTCTGCTGGATTTTTTTGCGGGGCGCTTTATTTTTTGCCGTAAGTGTTTTCGATTTCCGTAATCTGATCACGGATAGCCGCTGCCTGTTCATATTCCAGTCTGTCGGCACATTGGGACATTTCTTTTTTCAGGAGTTCTATTAACTTTTTACGCTGTTTTGCGTCGAAGAGATTTGCTTCTTTTTTTAGAGCTGACAGTTCAACTTCTGCGTTTTCTTTTGCATCTTTCTGCTGGCGTTCAAGCATATCCTGTACAGCCTTGCTTACTGTGTGAGGTGTAATTTCGTGTTCTTTATTGTACTGCTGCTGAATCTGACGGCGGCGTTTTGTTTCCGAAACGGTTTCTTTAATTGCAGGAGTTATTGCATCTGCATACATTACAACCATTCCGTTTTCGTTTCTGGCTGCACGACCCACAATCTGAATAAGAGATGTTGTAGAACGAAGGAATCCGATTTTATCTGCATCAAGAATTGCAATGAAACTTACTTCCGGAAGGTCGATACCTTCACGAAGAAGGTTAATACCGATAAGTACATCAATTTCTCCAAGACGCAGGGATTTGAGAATTTCTACTCGTTCAAAAGTATCAATTTCTGAATGAATATATTTTACCTTCAGG
>JAEDJV010000010.1 GCA_016296165.1 Oscillospiraceae bacterium
GATACTTGTTTCTGTCTTGCGACAGCTTTTTAATTATATCATATCCAATTTCATTTGTCAACACTTTTTTCAAAGTTTTTTTGAAATCTTTTTGATATCTGTCTGTTTCCTGTTTTCGTCAGACAGCTCTATAATTATATCACTACAAATCTACTTTGTCAAGACTTTTTTTAATTTTTTACTTGAAAAATAAGAAAAAGAAAAAATGATAAGTTATTTTATATATTTATCCCTTCATTAAGCAACATTTCGTATTCTTTCCAGCTTATTTTTTCTCCGCCCATGCTTTCCAGATGATTGGTATGGAACTGACAGTCTATCATTACAAAATCATTATCCTCAAGTAACTCTGCAAAGAGAATTAAAGCTATTTTTGAACCGTTCTCCTTTTCTGAAAACATACTTTCACCAAAAAAACAGCGATCCAGACATACGCCATATAATCCGCCTGCCAGTTCTCCGTCTATGTATGATTCGACACTCACAGCAAAATCTTCTTTATGAAGGTTCAGATATGCTTCCTCCATCTCATCTGTTATCCATGTTCCTTCTTTAAATTCTCTTTTCACTCTGCATCTGTGCATCGTATCCGCAAAATCTCTGTTGAGTACTATACTCAGCTCATGTTTTTTAAAGAATTTTTTCATAGAATGTGATACATGTATTTTAGATGGTCTTATGATAAAACGCTCTTTAGGACACCACCACATAATCGGTTCTCCTTTATTGTACCAGGGAAATATTCCGTTGCTGTAGGCTAAAAGAAGTCTTTCAACTGATAAATTACCTTCAATCGCCAGTAATCCGTCTTCTTCTGCAAGTGTTGGTTCCGGAAACCATATATTATCTTTGTCCAGTCTGTAAACCGGCATTATAATCATCTCCTATAAAAAACAGGACCTCTGAAATCAAAGGTCCTGAAATTTTTTATCTGTTGCATACTTCCTTGTAAAGATCAATATACTTTTCAGAAGAAGTTTCCCAGCTAAAGTCACATTTCATAGCTGATATAACAAGTTTTCTCCATGCTTTTTTGTCATTATAAAGCTGCTGTGCTCTCAAACATGCACCAAGCATATCATGAGCGTTATAAGTTTTAAACGTAAATCCGTTTCCGTTTTCTCCTCCGCAGTCTTTTACTGAATCTCTCAAACCACCAGTTTCGCGTACTATAGGGATAGTACCGTATCTCATTGCTATCATCTGAGCAAGACCACATGGTTCATTCTGGGACGGCATAAGAAACATATCTGCTCCGGCATAGATTTTTCTCGCTATTTCAGGGACAAATCCGATTGTTACACTTACACGATCAGGATATCGAAGCGCCATTTCGTTGAAGAAATCTTCATATATCTTTTCACCGCTACCTATTACAGCAAACTTGAAACCTTTATCTATCATTTCTTCAAAAATATATTTTACAAGATCGAGTCCCTTATGAGCAACAAACCTCGTAACAATTCCTACTACCGGTTCATCACCATCCTGAAGTCCGAGATCAGCAAGAAGTTTTTCCTTACATGTCCTCTTTCCTCTTGTTGGTGCTGATGCAGTAAAGTTAGCAGGGATAAGAGGATCCGTTTCGGAATTATAAACAGTCGTATCAATACCGTTTAATATTCCTGATAGTTTATACTGTTTGTTAATAAGAATTCTATCCAGACCATAAGCATACCATGGATCAAGAATTTCCCATGCATAGCTTGGACTTACTGTTGTAATCTTGTCAGCAGCTTCAAAAGCGCCCTTCATCATATTTATACAATCATCATACATTAACAGATCTGTATGATACATAGGAATTCCCATGACTTCGTTTACAACTTCAACGCCGTATTTACCCTGATACTGTATATTGTGAATTGTAAATATATTTTTTATATCCTCAAAGCCCTGCTGATATTTGTAGAGAACCTGATAATATACAGAGATAAGGGCCGTCTGCCAGTCATTTGCGTGAATTACATCTGGTTTGAAATCAATATATCTGAGCATCTCAAGAACTGCCCTTGAGAAAAAGGTAAATCTCTCACAGTCATCATAGAAACCGTACATACCATCTCTTCCGAAATAATATTCGTTATCTATAAAGTAATATACAACTCCGTTATATATCGTTGTAAGGATACCACAATACTGTTTTCTCCATGCTACATCAACGGTTATACTTGTAACTGTTGTAAGGTTTGCTCTAAGATGTGGATTAATACTTCTATAAAGCGGCATTACTACTCTGCAATCATGACCTTTTTTATTAATCGCTGCCGGAAGTGATCCGGATACATCTGCAAGTCCGCCCGAAGCAGCAAACGGCATTGCTTCACTGGCTGCATATAAAATATTCATGTATTTTTCTTCAACTCCCTTGCTAAATATTTGTCAATGATTCATTAATCATCCTCTATTTTTTGATTTTTCTTAATAAAGAGAGCGTTTTTAGTAGAAGCTGTCAAAAGTTTGTTTTTGCCTATCTTAACATTTTTATCAGTAACAACTGCATGTAATTCGGCTTCTTCTCCGACACTAGTATTCTGCATAAGAATACAGTTTCTTACTATTGCACCTTTTCCAACCTTGACACCTCGGAAAAGAATTGAATTAGATACTTCACCCTCAATAATACAACCGTCAGCGATAAGTGAATTTGTAACTTTTGAACCAGCTTCATATTTTGCCGGACCTGAATCCTTTACCTTTGTGTATATAGGAGCTGAATTATTGAACATCTTTTGCTTGTTTTCCGGATTAAGAAGATTCATATTAGCATTGTAATACGACATAATATCTTCTATCTTTTCATAATATCCCTTGTGTTCATATCCACAAATCTTGTAGTTAGCCTTGTTCTGCTGAAGTACCTGCTTATCAAAACTTGCAAATCCTTCCGGAGCATATCTGCTGACGATCTTTTCAAGAATCTTTCTGTCAATAACAAACATGTTAAGTGATCTGTTTGCTTCGCCGAGAATATCAGGATTAATAGTAGCACTGATTATTCTCTTTTCTTCGTTCACTTCAAGAATAGTTGAAGCTCTTGAGCCAACTCCTGTATTGGTGAAGTTATGCTTTGCATAAACAACCGTAATATCAGCCTGGTTCTTTTTGTGTTCTCTTATAACTTGTCTGAAATCTATTGTAGTAACTACATCACAGTCACACATAACTACATACTCAGCATCCGAATTCTGAATATAAGGAAGAACACCTTCAAGTGCTTCAATACGACCTCTGTAAAGACCACTCTTATGATGACTGAAAGGTGGAAGAAGATGTAAACCACCGTTCTTTGTAGCAAGATCCCATTCTCTTCCTGACCCAATATGATCAAGAAGTGACTGATAATTTGATTTTGTAATAACGCCTACTTCAGGAATGCCTGAATTTGACATATTTGAGAGTGGAAAGTCAATAAGTCTGTATCTTCCGCCAAAAAGAATCGATCCCATTGTTCTTACCTGAGTAAGTTCTGAAACTGATTCATCATGCATATTTGCAAAAATAATTCCTAAAATATTATTGTAAATCATACGTTTTAACCCCCCTTAATCATTAAACAACAGGTATCATCTGACCAGGAGCTACGGAAACGCCTGAAGAAATTGTTTCGCCATGACCGATTACTGCAATGTCCCACTTTTCGTCATTGCCTGTTTCTTCCTTTGAAGCACCGATCTTTACGTCTGGTTCAATTATACTGTCTTCGCCAATGATAGCGTATTTTACAACCGAACCGGACTTGATAACTGCACCAGGCATAATTACACTATGATCGATAACAACATCTTTTTCTACTGTTACACCTGAATAAACTATTGAAGATTTTACACTACCGTTAATATTGCATCCATCACAAACAAGTGAATCCTGAATATCTGCATCTGGACCGATATACTGAGGAGGAAGGCTCATATTTCTTGAGTAGATCTTCCAGTCAGGATCATACAAATCAAGCACAGATGACGACTCAAGGATATCCATATTTGCTTCCCACAGACTGTAGAGTGTACCAACATCTTTCCAGTATCCTTCAAAAGCATATGCAAATAATCTTTCGTTATTCTCAAGCATAGCTGGAATAATGTCTTTACCAAAGTCCTTGGATGTTCCTCGTTTTTCGTTTTCTATCAGATATTTTCTTAATTTTTCCCATGTAAATACATATATACCCATCGAAGCCAGAGTTGACTTTGGTTCTTTTGGCTTTTCTGTAAAGTCAACTACTCTTCCTTCGTTATCACATGTCATGATACCAAATCTTGAAGCTTCTTCAAGAGTAACATTAAGAACTGCAATAGTCGCATCAGCGGAATGTTCCTTATGAAAGTCAACCATTCTTGAATAGTCCATCTTATAGATATGGTCACCGCCGAGAACAATGATATATTCCGGATCATATCTGTCTATAAATCTGATATTCTGATATATAGCATTCGCTGTTCCCTCATACCATGAACTTCCTGAAGCAGTCTGATATGGCGGAAGAATGTGAACTCCTCCCCGTAATCTGTCAAGATCCCATGGCTGACCATTTCCTATATAGTCATTTAATTCAAGAGGCTGATACTGTGTTAAGACACCTACTGTATCAATACCTGAATTAGTACAGTTTGACAAAGGAAAATCTATAATGCGATATTTTCCGCCAAAAGGAACCGCCGGCTTTGCCATTTTTTGTGTCAGAGCATATAATCTGCTTCCCTGACCACCGGCAAGAAGCATTGCAATGCATTCTTTTTTCATATATATTCCTCCCTATTTCATCGTAGATTTGCTATTTTTCTTTTTTGCTGGTACTCTTTTCGTAGTTTTTTTACCAGCTGCATTTTCTTTTTTGGTCGTTGGTTTATTATGCTGCAGATAAAGGACTGATAAAGGAGGTAAAGTGAGTGAAATGCTCTGATCATACCCATGCATCGGTATATCTGCTGTTTTATATGTTTTCTTTGCTTTTCCGCTGCCGCCAAACTCTACTGAATCTGAATCAAAGACAAGCTTATATGTGCCGTTTTCCGGAACACCTATAAGGTAATTGCTTCTTTCTACCGGAACGAAATTGCATACTATAACAAGCTCATTTCCATTCTCATCTATTCGACGGAATGAGATAATGCTCTGTTTATAATCATCATTGGATATCCACTTAAATCCGCCCCATGAGTTATCATTTTCCCAGAGAGGTGAGTTCTTAAGATAGAATTTGTTTAGTTTACGATTAAAATCGAGAAGTCTGCGATGTGTTTCAAAATCCAAAAGACACCAGTCAAGTCCTTCTTCATAATTCCACTCTTTTCTCTGACCGAATTCCTGTCCCATGAAGAGGAGTTTCTTTCCCGGATGAGCCATCATGTAACACATAAATGCTCTGTAAGAACTGAATTTCTGACCTTCATCGCCACTCATTTTTTCAAGGAGTGAGCATTTGCCATGTACAACTTCATCGTGTGAAATCGGAAGTACAAAGTTCTCCGAAAAACAATAAAAGAATGAAAATGTAATCTTGTCGTGATTAAACGATCTGTATATAGGATCGAGTGACATATACAATATCATGTCATTCATCCATCCCATATTCCACTTATAGTTATAACCAAGTCCTCCAATATCCGTAGGCTTTGTAACCATAGGCCAGGCCGTGGACTCTTCTGCTATCATAAGTGTGTTTGGATTGTTTTTAAATACTGCTTCATTCAGAAGTTTGAAAAACTCTACTGCCTCGAGGTTTTCCTTTCCTCCGTAAATATTAGGAGCCCATTCCCCATCACGTCTGTCATAATCAAGATAAAGCATAGACGCAACTGCATCAACTCTAAGTCCATCCAGATGAAATTCATTTATCCAGTAGCATGCATTAGAGATAAGAAATGATCTTACTGCACCTTTCCCGTAATCGAACACATGTGTTCCCCACGACTTGTGTTCTCTCTTTCTCGTATCTTCATATTCATAGCAGCAGCTACCGTCAAACATATAAAGACCACTGCCGTCTTTCGGAAAATGAGCAGGTACCCAGTCGAGTATAACACCAATTCCGTTCTGGTGAAATAAATCTATCATACTTCTGAAATCATCAGGAGTACCATAACGTGAAGTAGGAGCGTAATAACCTGTAACCTGATATCCCCACGAACCATCAAAAGGATGCTCTGTCAAAGGCATAAACTCAATATGTGTATAGGACATATCCTTCAGATAGGGGATAATCTCTTCTGCAAACATTTTGTAGCTCTTAAATGTATCATCGCTGTTCTTTTTCCAGGAGCCAAGATGCACTTCATAAATGTTTATAGGACCTCTATACAGTTCCTTGTCAGATTTACTGTCAATCCACTTTTTATCGTTCCACTGATAACTTGACTCATAGATCTTTGACGCAGTTTCCGGTCTTGTTTCATAGTGATTTGAATATGGATCAGCTTTAAGAATTATCTTACCTTCAGCAGTTTTTATGCTGTACTTATAATTGTCAAACTGAGAAAGTGCGGGAATTTTTGCTTCCCATATTTCATCAGATATCTTATACATATGATTTCGTTCACGATCCCATTCGTTAAACGAACCAACTACTGATATATCAAGTGCGCAAGGAGCCCATACACGAAAATAATGATAATCTTTTCCGTCCTCAGTTATTCTGTGTGCTCCGAAAAACTTATATGATTCATAGTTGCTTCCCTGCTGAAATAAATATATCGGAACGTCATATGAATTGTTGTGTTTTATATTGTTGTGCATCAAATCACCCTCCCATAACTACTTCTTATTTTAACAGAATACAAAAAATTAATCAAGTCTTTTGATGATTTTTTTACACTTTTGTAGATTTTACTGACGTATTAGACAATTTATCGTGCAACTTGATATTGAATTTTTCAATAAAAAGCTATTAAATTTTCACTATATAATATCTTGATACAGTTTTTTGATAATTTTTTTAGTCTTTTTTATACCTATTGACGAATCAGCTTTGCAGCAATTACACTGATATCATCACTGCTTATTTTACGTGCTATCCGGCAGATGTTATCTGAAATATCTCCCACATCCATTTTGTCTGTTAATTCCCTTTTAATTATACCAAACGTTTCCTCCGGGACACCGTCAGATATCATCGCAATCGTGTCACCTGCCTTAAGAGGAAAACTTCTGTAAAACGGTCCCGGATCATCTGATATACCAAGAGGATAAGTCCCTGCTCTTACGCTGAATACCGAACCGCTGTGCATAAGAATAGTAGGTGCTGCGCCTGATTTATAAATTGTCATCTTTCCGCTGTCCAGATTAATAACTGCTACATCAAGTGTCGCAAAACTGTCATCGGGATCATGCGTCATAATAACGGAATTTATAATATGCATACTCTGTGTAACATCAATTCCACCCAGTATAAGCTTCCGGAATAATGCAGAAGTTTTTCCTGAATAGACTGCAGCTTCTTCGCCAGTACCCATTCCATCTGATATTACCATATACACATTACCGTAATCATCCCTGAAACAATCACAGGTATCTCCGTTTTTCTCTGTTTCAACTGAACTTTTCTGAGATATTTTTGTTTCAAGGTTATATACCGGTCTCTCACTTATTAAAAATCTTACCTCATCATTATCATAACATTTTGTACATTCAAAATTCTTTCCAAATTCATTTTTCATCACCTTATATATCATATATCCGCTTATGCAGGAGTTTTTGCTGCAGAAAACTTCTGCAAACATTCTGTGTTCTCTGTTGTAGTACACTATAAGTGACGTAAAACCTATGTCATTGTCCATGAAACATTTTTTCATACGTTCAGTCATTCGTTTATCAACCGTAAGTCCTGAAAACAGAATACCAGACAAATTATTCAGAATCTCTGATGATGCATAAAGCTGATTTCTTAGAATGTTTCTTGAAATATTTATGTATTCTTCTTCTGTTATCTCTGTAATCCTGTTATCCATACTTTTTCCGTACTGTATTTTTTTACCAGAGTCTGCCTGTATTGACAAAACTGCATTTTCAAGTGACTCAGCAGTTTTTCTCATTCTGAATGACATTAATTTTATAAGCTCACTTCCCTCGTCATACGATATGCATATTCTTTTTTCCTCATTATGCATTTTTTCTACAGGTATAAAACAAAACATAATGCAGGCCACTGCAATGTCAATATACGATATAACCTGTTCTCTTTCCAGTCCCGATGACAGAATACAAACAACAGAGGTTATTAAAAAAGCGGAGGCAGCAGAAGGTCTGCCATAATTTACAAAAGCCCCGGCAACAACACCTGAAATTCCTAAATACAAAACATCTGCAGCTTCTGTACCGCTTCCTGTCAGTAATGCAGCTGCTGCGATAACTCCGGCGGTACCTCCCCCGGCAAATTTATAATTTCTGGCATAAATAAGCACAATCAGTACAGCAAAGATTTCTCCGATACTGATATCCCAAAAGGAAAAAGAGGAACATATTGAAATAATTGCAAAGTATATAACAGCTGAGGCCTGTTTATTTGATAAAAATTCATAAGTTATTCCTCGCTGGGACCCTTCAAGCATGCATATATAATACGAAACAGCAGCAGACAATATCCCTGCGACTAGATATAATATACATATATCCGCTTCAAATCTGTCTGTAAATCCGTAAACAACGTAACCCGATACAGTTATGAAAAATACTCTTAAAGCACTTTTCAAAGGAGTGTTTTTTTTAGTAATACACCGAAACAGAAATGTTACTGAAAGCATGAATGCAAAAGGCAGAGTATGCAGATCGTTTTTTATTACACATGAAATTATACCGCCAAGCATTACTGATACCGAAAAAATCGGAGACAGTCCGGAGGCTGCCGAAACAGAAAACGGAGATCTCATTCCATAAAAAGATGAAAAGGATATAACAATAAAAACAGAGACACAAATAATCACTTTTACTGTAAGCGGTAGTTTTTTTATTTTTTCTGACATTTTCCACATTCCTTTCAGGAGAATTTATCTTCGGTAAAACAATAAGGAAACATCAGAAAGATGCGAATCAGCTGTCAGAATTTCACACTGTCTAATGTTTCCTTTTAATTCTAGCATAACCATGTTAAGAAAAATGTCAATATCAGGACTGAAATAATTTTTTGACGGATATAAATCATCCTGAAATCAGTTTTTTCAATGTTAGTGAAAAAGCAATCAGGCTTTCCATGCCAAGCTGCTCAACTCTCGAATTTTCTGAAAGATTATTTTCTGAAAGTGCTTCATAAATATGTTTCTTGTCTGCAGATAACATTGAAGATAACGAATTGGCAAGTGTTTTTCTTCTTTGTGAAAACGCTGCTTTAACAACTTTAAAAAAGAATTTTTCATCTTCCGGAGAGAGAGAGTATTTTTTTTCAACATCTATCCGGATTACTGCTGAATCAACATTAGGAGCTGGAATAAAGCTGCCTCTCGAAACTCCAAAGAGCATCTTTGCCTCTCCGTAATATCTTACTGCTGCCGAAATTGCGCCAGACTGTCTTGTACCAACCTCTGCGCAAAGTCTCTCAGCGGCTTCTTTCTGAACCATGACGGTAAGAGACTTTACCGGTGCTCCGCTTTCCAGAAAATACATTATTATCGGTGATGTGATATAGTACGGGAGATTGGCACATACTGCAACATCCATTCCTGAAAATTCTTCTTCTATCAGCTTATTAAGATCAACGTTCATTATATCTTCATTTATTACTTTTATGTTATCAAAATCAGAAAGAGTTTCCTCAAGAACCGGGAGAAGTCTACTGTCAATCTCAACGGCTACTACCTTATCTGCTCTTTTAGCGAGTTCAGCTGTAAGGGTTCCTATTCCTGTACCTACTTCTATTATTCCAAAACCTTTTTTAGCATTTCCCATCTCAGCAATCTTAGGACAGACTGAAGGATTAACCAGAAAATTCTGTCCTAATCCCTTTGAAAAACTAAAATCATGTCTTGCAAGAAGTTCTCTTATAAAACTAAGATTGGTTAGATTATTCATATAACACGTACCTTTCAATTCAATAATTTTTACACAGGGTATTGCAATAATATAAAAAACAATTTATAATTATTATAGTATTATATACAATTAATAAAAAATGAGTATCAGAAAAGGAATTTTACGCCATGAACAGACGAGACAAAATAAATTACTACCTTGATATCGCTGAAAGTGTTCTGAAACGCGGGACATGCATGAGAAGAAACTTCGGTGCGATAATAGTGAAAAATGACGAAATAATCTCGACCGGATATGTCGGTGCACCAAGAGGCCGGGCTAACTGCTCTGATTTAGGTTTCTGTACCAGAGAAAAACTCAACATTCCAAAGGGAGAACGTTATGAACTCTGCCGTTCAGTTCATGCTGAAGCTAATGCCATAATATCAGCTCCAAGAAATGAAATGATAGGTGCTTCTATATATCTTGCATGTCATGATGCCAAAACTGATAAACTCTATGGTGAAGTTGAGCCATGTTCAATGTGCAAAAGACTCATTATAAATGCAGGCATAACAACTGTATATGTACGTACATCCGAATTCGGGTACAAAACCATAGATGTTGAATCATGGATAAACAATGATGAGTCCCTGACTCTTAACAACGGCTACTGATATCATAACATATTTTGACGAATCTTACAAGCACGTTATTTTTATTGTATTTTTTTTATTTTTCTATGGCAAAAAATTAAAATATATGATATAATACTTTTATGGCGTGTTTTTTCTATATTATTTAATATATTATGCACAAAATCAACAATGGATTATTAATAATTTGAGTTAGGGGTGACAATAACATGGCAGACGCACTCTCACAGCATCAGATAGATGAATTGCTAGAGAATCTTAACAAAGGAAATGAAGACAAAGCTGATGGCGACAAAAAGGGTGAAAAAAGAATTAAAAACTATGACTTTAAGATGCCTCAGAAATTTACCAAAGAGGATCTTAAACTTATAAGAGATATATATGATCAGTATACCAGACTTGTTGCATCATATATTACAGGCATTACAAGACTCTACTGTCATGCTACTGTTCTTCATGTCGAAGAACAAAAATATTATGAATTTAACAACGCACTTGACGACTATGTTATGATGGGCATAGTAAATCTTGCCTTTGAAAATAAAGACATAATGGAGACTGAGTGCACTATTCAGTTTTCGAATGCCATTACTTTTTCACTCATTGACAGGCTCATGGGCGGTCAGGGAAATACATTTGAAATATCAAGAGATTTCACAGAAATAGAAATTTCCCTGTGCAGAATGATACTCGAAAAAATGAGTTCATTTCTTCAGGAAGCATGGTCAAGCTACATCGAAGTAAACTCATCTCTTGAGAGAATTGAGACTAATGCACGTCTTACAAAGTCAATTTCTCCTGATGAAATCATAGTAACTGCTACTCTTGAACTTGAACTAAACAAAAGAAAGAGTCTCATGACAGTAAGCATTCCGGCTATCAATATGGAAGAGATTCTCTCCCATATGGGCGAACGTTATCATACTGTATCAAAAAGAGTTCTGGATGAAGAAAAGAGAAAAGAACAGAGAAGTCATATTATGAAGGGGGTCAAGAGCTCTGCTCTGACTATGCATACAATTCTTGCAGAAACACAGATTGATTTAAGTGACATTCTTTCTCTGAGTATCAACGATATTATACCTCTTGATGTTCCAATCACACAGAACGCAATGGTAAAAATCAATAACGTTCAGTGGTTTAGCGCCAAGCCAGGTATAAGCAATAACAAAAAGGCTATTAAGATTATAGATGTATGCAATAAAAATTGAGAGGGGGATTTAAATTGAATACTAATAACTATGAATTTAAAGAAAGTAGTCTATATGCAATAAAAGAATCACATAATCTTGCAATGCTTACTGCGGCGACGTCCGTATCAGCACTTCTGAACGGAAACGTGTGGATTACAAATCCCGAATCAGCAGTTTCAAGAATTATGGATTTTATTTATGCAGATTTGTCACCATCTGTATTTGTGAAATTAACATATTCCGGAGGATTTGAAGGAAGTGCAATCATCATTTTCAAACAAAGCGATGCACAGCTTATGCTTGCGCAACTTATGGGAATGCCTCTTGTTGCGACACCTGACTTTGTATTTGATGAAATAAATATATCCGCTTTCGGTGAAGTTATAAGCCAGATGATGTCTTCATATTTTACAGAAATATCAGGATTAATCGGAAACAGTATTGTTTTAACCAACACAGAAGTAATACCAAATGCCGCAAATCAGAACATATTTATGCTTATGGGACTTAGTCCTGATGATTCAATGTGCAGCATAACATCATCTCTAAGAATTGATAATACCATAAACAGTAAGTTTATCACTATTTTATCTCCTGATTTTGCATCGGAAGTCGCTGAGAAAACTGAGTCCAGATTTCCACTTCCTGCTCCTGATGAACCGGTTATAGAAACACCAGAGAAGTCAGAGATTCCTGACCTTTCTTCACCACCGGAAAAGAACAATCCTTTTGATACTACCGGTGCTAATGAACCATCGTCACTTTTCTCAATGTCTCCAAATGACGAAGCAAATGCGTTCAACAGTCCGATGAATACTCATTCACCTTTTGACAGTCTTTCAGAACGTCCTGTATCATTTTCATCTTTCCAGAATACACTTACACAGGATCAGCTGAATAATCTCCAGCTTCTTATGAACGTTCCGCTTGAGTTGTCAATAGAAATCGGATCAACCCAGAGAAAAGTTGATGACATTCTCTCTTTCTCGCATGGAACAATCATCGAACTGGATTCTCCTGCAGATGCACCTGTAAATGTAATTGTAAACGGACATCTTATTGCTAAAGGTGACGTGGTTGTTGTAGATGATTATTTTGCAGTAAGGGTAACGGAAATCATACAGTCCAACCTCATTGATACACTTAGAAACGGAGAATAGGATTTATTATGATTCCCAAAATACTAATTGCTGACAGCTCATCTGTTATGAGAACAACTATTAAAAATTCACTTGCAGAATCAGGTTTTACAGATGTTACTGAAGCGCAGGATGGCGGTGAGGCCTGTATTATTTTTGATAATGAAAAACCCGACATAGTAATACTTGATCTTTCACTACCGGGCAAAACCGGTATGGAAACGATGAGAGATATGATAAAAAAAAATCCGAAAACAAAAATAATAGTCTGCTCTGCTTCAAGCTACAAGGAACTGGTTATTGAATCAGTCGCACTTGGTGCTGTTGATTTTATCCGTAAACCGCTTAACACAGAAAGACTTATAAAAACAATAAATAAAATAATATCTTAATAAACAAAACCTTCGGTTTACAGCAAACCGAAGGTTTTGTTTATTAATTATTCAGTATATTATTTTAAATCGATATTAGCTGCAGAAGAATTTACGCAGATGTAGTTGGCAGGATTTTGACATACATTATTGTACCTTACTTCAAAATGGAGATGATTACCGGTTGAGTTTCCTGTTGTGCCGACTTCACCGATTAACTCACCGCATTTTACATCGGCACCGTTTTCAGCGATCACCTTACTCATATGGCCGTAAAGTGTAGCATATCCATTACCATGATCTATCATTACAAAATATCCGTATCCGCCTGTATTCCATCCGGCTGCAATAACTTTTCCGTCAGCGGCTGCATATATTTCTGTTCCTGATGGGGCTGCTATATCCATTCCCTTGTGATTACGGTCACTAATAAAGCCATCACTAATATATCCGCCATTTACAGGCCACATAAACTGTCCTGTTCCACTGAGAACTGTTTCTTCTGAATCCGGAAGAGCTATCACTTCGCAATGCTTAACTCCCACAGCGATCATCTCAGGAACCGGTTCCTTTGTCACCTTTGTTGAAATAAGGGTTCTGCTTATTTCGATGTCGCCTTCCAGACAGACTTCAAAAGTATTTGTCCCTTCTCCGTTTACACCTTCTGCAAGAAGTTCAGTTTCACCTACAAACATTGACTCTGTTTCAACTGTCTGTGTTTCAAAAGGTACAGCTGTCTCTTCAGTAATTTCCTTTGTTATAACAACAGGCATATTATCAAGATTGCACGCAATACGAATCTGAGTTCCTATCACGCAAAGATCCGGATCTTCAAGTTCAGGATTCATGTTAAGAAGTTCATCGAGTGTCATTCCGTGTTCTTCTGCAATAAGGTAGAGTGAATCTCCTTCTTCAACGGTATAATATGCTTCTTCTGTACTGCTGTTCAGGTATGCAAGAATTTCATCGGTATCCTTAAGTGAAGCTAAATCGTACTTTCCGTGACGGTATTCGATTTTCTTTCTGAACTCTGCGTTCTTTACATCAGGCTGACTCTTTACTCCCTCAAGCTTTGCAGAAAGTGTCTCTTTTAACTCAGTTTCATTTGCAAGAGTACCAAGAAAATTGCTGTCAAGATATATACCGACCGCTTCAATCAATCCGGTTTCATCTACACCGGCAGCACTTCTGAATCTTTCATATGGTTCTTCAAACTCAACTGTTTTCTGTTCAAAGATATAATCATTCCCGGTTAGTTCTTCGATAAGTTCAAGGTTATCAGATGCAGCAGTAAAAACTTCATTATCAATCACAGCATCAGATGCCTTTTCGCTGATCTGGTCATTTATCTTTGAGGCATTGCCCAGTACTGCAGCAAAAACAACTATCGCAGCAACTGGTACGGCATAATTAACCGCTTTGGTAAGCAACTGACCTGCACCTGCAGCCCTGATACTGCGAACCGTCATATCTGTTTCAGAACGCTTTACAGTAAACTTTTTACGCACAGGTTTTATACATGAAATAAATGGAACCAGTATTTTCTTCCCTAATTTTTTGAACTTTCTGATTACTCCGAGAATTACAGCTGTTGTTTTTGAAGTAAATGCTTTCACAGCGTCACAGAGTATTTTGTTAAGCTTTTTCAGAAGGAAGATAACACAGTAGGTTACATAAGCACCAAGTCTTATCATCGCTTTTGAAAATGTCATACGCTTTCTGACTGTTTCTTCCGAAACGTCGTTCTGACGTTTCTTACTCATCATAACAGCTCCCTTCGATTATTACAAACCAGTAACACTGTTAATAATTATAACTGAAATAAAATAAAATGCAATAGCTTTTAGGCATTTTTTTACAGTTAAAAGTTTATTTTGTATATGTTGATGTTTATGAGATAAAATCATCATGAATATATATAGAATATGACAGTGATAATAAAATAAATTATTAAAACAATATTTGTATTATTAAACAAATTTATACTAATAAAAAATATTTCTCCAGTATTTTTGTATTTTATATGTATTTTACAAAATCATTACAATAATTACAAATGCTATATTTCAGTAAAATTATATTTTTCGAACAGATAATTGATGTTTTCTCCCGGAGAAGAAGAAAGGTGAATAATCTCATCTTTTTTTTCGCCAGGAAAAGAAATTTCTCCGCAGTGAAGAGCCTGTCCCTGAATGTCTTCACAGTTTCCGCCATAAAGATCGTCTCCGGCAAGTGCATTCCCTATATATGAAAAATGCACCCTGATCTGATGTGTCCTCCCTGTCTCAAGGAGTATCCTGACATATGAATATTTCCCGCATGAAGAAATAAGAGAATAATTTGTTACTGCTCTCTGACCATCAGAAGCAACGCATCTTGTAATGAGAGATTCTTCCTGTCTTTTTATCGGCGCATCGATGACACCTGTAGTTTTTTCCGGTCTTCCGCATACTACAGCGTAATAGACTTTTTTTACAGCACGCTGCAGTTTTCCCGCTGAGTGCTGGTTTTTAGCAACCACAACCAAACCGGATGTATTTCTGTCAAGCCGGTTTACCGGCCTGAATGTTATCCCCGGATACAGATAAGAAAAATAATTTCCAAGGGTATCATAATAATGGTTTAGTGATGGATGTACCGGCATCCCCTGTGGTTTATTAAAAACAACAAGCGAATCATTTTCAAACACTATTGGTACATTAAGTTCTGAATTGGGTATTATCTCTGTTTCATCAGTTATATCAAGAACGACCTGCGCCATAGATGGTACATCGTCAATAGTCCTTATGAGTTTTCCATCGCATGTTATTCCCATAGGCTGACGTTTTAATTTCGTGATAAGCCGTCTCGATACATTGTTTTCTTTCTGAAGAAAGTGAAGAAGATTAACCGGATAATCGTGTTCATTGGTAAAATACAGTTTCATTACTTAAGGAAAGGGGCTCTGCCCATTATTTCAAAAGCCTGTGCCTGCTGCCAGAGCTGAGCAGTTACCATAATTTCAAACCCTTCTCCCGGATTGCATGTTATCTCTGTAGGTTTGTACTTCGGAAGTCCAAAACACGAAAGCATGTTGGAGATTATACCCGAATGAGTTACTATAGCGGCTGATTCAAAATCTTCACTCATCATATTAAGTACAATTTTATCGAGTGCTGAGTATACACGTGCTACCATATCTGCGATTGACTCACCGCCAGGAGCTGATTTTTCAAATCCCCCTTTAAGCCATTCCTTATAATCCTCACGATTTATGAGATCTTCAACACTCATTCCTTCAAATTCACCAAAATCAAGCTCTCTAAGGTCATGAACAGCAATTGTCTCACGACCTTCAAACAGAATATCAGCTGTTTCAAGACATCTTTTAGCAGGACTGCTGTAAACTCTCTCTACTCCCGGATATTCAAACTCATCAAGTTTTTCAATTAGTTCTTTTTTTCCTGATTCAGAAAGAGAATAGTCTGTTTTGCCAATATAAATTCCCTTGTCATTCGCCTCTGTTCTGCCATGTCTGATTAAATATATTCGATATCCTCGCATTATATTTCCTCCATATATTTTATGATGTTTTTTCTTTACAAATATGTCGTTTTGAGCTATAATTATATAGTGTATGAATCAATTGCAGGAGGTGAAAAAAATAAGAAAAATCTTGTCTGCAGCATTGATCATAACGCTGATTATTACAGCACTACTTTTTCTATTTTATCATAATAAATCAGATTATACAAGTGTATTTTTTTCGCTTGATACTGTTGTCTCTGTAAGTCTTAGTGAAGATTTTACTGATGAAGTCAGAGAAACTGTAAGTGATCTATCAGAAACGTTTGATAACTACAATGAAAACTCTGAAATTTCTCTGCTTAACCGGAAAAAGAAACTCACATGCAGCAAGGATCTTTCCGAACTCATCAGACAAACAGAAAATCTTCGCGGATTATACGGAAAAAGCGTCAATATTTCAACAGGAAGGCTCACCAAACTCTGGAACGAATCTCTCGGAAAAGGAAGTATTCCAAAAGAAAGCGATGTTATGAGATATATTAATGATACATCAGACGATAATATCATTATTTCCGAAAATACCATTACTCTGCTTAATGATATAACAATAGAACCCGGAGCTGTGGCAAAAGGCTATGTACTTGATAAACTGATGGATCTGTGCAAAAAACATGATCCTGAAAATGCTATTATTTCACTTGGTTCATCTACCCTTTTGTACAGTTCTGAAAAAAGCAAATCATTTAATGTTGCAATAAAAGCTGACAGAGAAAGTATTGCAGGAACTACAGAAACTCAGAAAAATTTTGTTTCGACATCCGGGGATTATGAAAGATTTACTGAGATTGACGGAAAAAAATATCATCATATCATAGATCCGAAAACCGGATTTCCTTCCCAAACAGGACTCTCATCAGTTACTGTTTTCTGTGACAGCGGTATTGCATCTGATTTCCTCTCTACACTTATTTTTATAGAAGGAAAAGAAAATCTTCAAAAACATCTTAGTTCAGACATCTATGAGATAGTCGCAATAGATACTGACGGAAATATATATCACAGCAACTCTCTGAAATTTACTGCTAATAAACCGAAAGGAGCTAATGTATGCGAAAACTAAACAGTATTCATCTCAATCACTTCAAAAATACTGCTGAAATAAAAGCAGTTAAACTCCCGACACCTTCATACGTAAAAATACCCATGTCTATGCACATGGGTGCGTCATGCACACCAACCGTAAAAAAAGGCGATAAAGTTCTCGTCGGACAAAAAATCGGCGATTCTGACGCTTTTTTTTCAGCACCGATTCATTCCAGTGTATCGGGGACAGTAAAAGATGTCGTTGATTACCGTCTGATAAATGGTATGGTTTGTAAAGCGGTGGAGATAGAAACGGACGGAGAACAAACACATATAGAGTGTTCACCTCCTGAAATAAAAGACAAAGAATCATTTATCTCTGCTGTAAAGGAAAGCGGTATATGTGGTCTTGGGGGTGCCGGTTTTCCTACTCACATAAAACTTAGCCCTAAAACACCTGTTGATACGCTTATCATCAATGCCGCTGAATGTGAACCTTATATAACTGCCGATTACAGACTTATGCTGGAGAGACCTGAAAATGTACTTGGCGGTATAAAACTTATCATGAAATATCTCGAAATTCCAAAAGCCATTATAGGTATCGAGGGCAATAAGCCTGCCGCTATTGAACAATTCAGGAAACTAACTGAAAATGATGAGAATATCATCATTCACACTCTCCCTTCCACTTACCCTCAGGGAGCTGAAAAAGTACTTATCCACTCAACTACAGGAAGAATAGTAATGGAAGGTCAGCTTCCTTCTGATCAGGGTGTAATAGTAATGAATGTTTCAACTGCAGCATTTATCTATAAGTACACTAAGACAGGAATGCCGCTTACAAACAGAAGAATAACAGTAGAAGGCTCAGCAGTAAAAAAACCGTTAAATGTAATTGCTCCGATAGGTACTATGGTTGCTGAACTTCTCAGATTCGCAGAAACAGATATGGATAAAACAGACAAGCTCATAGCAGGCGGTCCTATGATGGGCTCCTGCCTTGTATCCTCTGACACACCGGTAGTTAAAACAAGTAACTCATTCCTTGCTATGACCGGATACCAGGAACCAAAGACAACAGCCTGTATCCGATGCGGAAGGTGTATAAAAGCATGTTCCATGAATCTGATGCCAACAGAATTGGAAAAAGCATATCTCCGCAAGGACACAGCAGCTCTCGAATCACTGAAAGTAAATCTCTGTATGAACTGCGGTGCGTGTACTTACGTTTGTCCGGCTAACAGAAAACTTGCAGAAACACATCAGCTTGCCAAGGCTATAATGCCTAAGAAAAAGAAATAAATATCGGGGGTCTTAACTTGAAAAAACTGATTATATCTTCCTCACCACACATAAAATCAGAAACAACAACGCAGAAAATAATGCTTCTGGTAATAGTATCACTACTTCCTGCAGTAGTGGCAAGTGGTATCTTTTTTGGAATGCGCGCACTTGCTCTTATCGGCGTATGCTGTGCTTCATCCGTTCTGTTTGAATTTCTGTGCAGGATAATAATGAAACGTGAACAGACTATCAGTGACCTTAGCGCTCTGGTAACAGGTCTGATTCTTGCACTGAATCTGCCGGTAACACTTCCTTACTGGATGGCTGCAGTCGGAAGTTTTATTGCTATTGTTATCGTAAAACAACTTTTTGGCGGACTTGGGCAAAATTTTGCCAATCCGGCAATAACTGCCCGAATTGCTCTTATGATTTCATTCACAGCTCCAATGACAACATGGGCTGTCCCAAAATACTGGTCTTCAGATCCATCTCTGTTCACAGGCGCAATATCTGATACAAACACAGTTATAACCGGAGCAACGCCTCTTGTCAGCGGAAATACTTCGCTTACTGACCTGTTTCTTGGTAATGTGGGCGGATGTCTTGGTGAAACCTCTGCTCTTGCACTGCTTATCGGGGGATTATTTCTGATTATTACCGGGGTTATATCAGCGTCAACACCTGTTGCATTTATAGGAACTGTTGCTGCGCTGACTTATGTTTCAGGCGGAGATGTTCCGTATCAGCTCCTGTCAGGAGGTCTTTTCCTCGGGGCATTTTTCATGGCAACAGACTATGCAACAACTCCTGTTACAGTAAAAGGAAAAATTGTTTTCGGTATTGGATGCGGTATAATAACATTTATCATAAGAAATTTTGGCGGATATCCTGAAGGTGTATCATTTTCAATTCTTCTTATGAATATACTCACACCTTATATTGATATGTTCACCAGAACAAAGCCTCTTGGTATAGTTAAGCCCGAAAAGGAGGTAAAAAAAGATGCTGAATAAAATTAAGCCGCCTCTTGTACTTACTGTAATATGTTCTGTTGTATCGGCTCTGCTGATTATAGTATATAACGCAACTTATGTGGATACAACCGGAATTATAACTGATGACCTTAATAAAGCACTCGTCGAAATATACGGTGACGCCGAATACACAATGCTGAAGAATGAAGATGGTACAGTTCTCGCCTATGAAGGAGTCACCTCGGTCATTGTAAATGAAAAAAATCAGATTGCGTTTGAAATTATCTCGGATGGATATACAAAAAAAGGTATTCATGTACTAATTGGTGTATCCGATAACGGTATTGAGGGAATCAGCTTTATTGAATTAGGAGAAACTCCGGGACTTGGAACCAATGTCAGGGACAATCATGACTTTGTAAAACAGTTCCTTGGCGTTAAAAATGATAATTTTGAATTCAATGCTCTTACAGGTGCCACATATTCATCAAAGGGAGTAAAAAATGCTGTAAATACTGCTCTGACAGCGTATCAGGAACACAAGGAGGAAATAATTAATGAGTAATCTTAAAGAATTCACCAAAGGCCTCATAAAAGAAAATCCTACACTTGTAGGTCTTCTCGGAATGTGTCCTACACTTGCAGTTACAACTACAGCGTCAAACGGTCTTGGTATGGGCCTTGCAACAACCTTTGTACTCATTGGCTCAAACATAGTTATCTCGCTTTTGAAAAACGTTATTCCAAAGTCAGTAAAACTTCCGTGTTATATAGTAATAATAGCAGGATTTGTTACCCTCATTGAAATGCTTATGAAAGGTTATATTCCTGCGCTTTACAAAAGCCTCGGTACATTCCTTTCACTTATTACAGTAAACTGTATCATTCTCGGAAGAGCTGAAGTATTTGCCAGCAAAAATAAGGTTGTACCTTCCATAATGGATGCTCTGGGAATGGGTCTGGGATTTACACTTGCACTTACACTTATGGCATCTGTACGTGAGATATTTGGCGCTGGCTCATTGTTTGGGAGAGAGATTCCGTATATTCAGAATATGACTGTCTTTATTTTGCCTGCAGGCGGATTTTTTGTACTTGGATGCATAATTGCATTTATCAATAAGCTTTCAAATAAAAAACCACCTGAAAATATCGGATGCAGCAACTGTCCGTCAAACGGAAGCTGTTCATCATGCAGCAGTAAAGGAGGAAACTGATTATGAAAGAGTTATTTGGCATAATGCTCGCCGCTCTCCTGACTGATAACTTTGTACTTTCAAAATTTATGGGTATATGCCCGTTCCTTGGGGTATCAAAAAAAGCTTCCTCAAGTCTTGGAATGGGTGCGGCAGTTACATTTGTCATGGTATGTGCGGCGATTGTAACCTATCCTATATACCATTTTATACTTCTTCCAATGGAAATAACATACCTTAGAACGATTGCTTTTATACTAATTATAGCTTTGTTTGTTCAGCTCGTGGAGATAATTCTGAAAAAGGTACTGCCACCGCTATACAATGCTCTTGGAGTCTATCTCCCTCTGATAACCACAAACTGTGCTGTACTCGGACTCACTATACTTAATATAGATAACGAATATTCATTCGGCAAGTCAATTGTAAATGCTTTCTTCTCTGGTCTGGGTTTTCTGATGGTTCTTCTGATCTTCTCGGGAATCAGGTCGAGAGTGGAAGAAGCTGATGTTCCTGAAACATTCAAAGGAGTCCCGGCAACACTTATCGCTGCCGCTATACTCTCACTCAGTTTTCTTGGATTTTCCGGTCTTGGAAACTGATAAGAAGAAAGGGGAAATAACTGATGTTTACAACTTATATCCTTCCTGTACTTGCTTTTGCAGGAATGGGACTTCTCGCCGGAGTTCTTCTTACCTTTGCTTCGAAAATGTTTGAAGTAAAAACTGACGAGAGAATAGAAAAAATAAATGAAGTTCTCCCACAGGCAAACTGTGGTGCATGCGGATGTGCCGGTTGCGCAGACTATGCAAATGGAATAATAACAAAAGGACTTCCTGCAAATCTGTGTAAACCAGGTGGTCCGGACACAGCCGCAAAGATATCTGAAATAACAGGTACTGAAGCTGGTGAAGTTATCTCTGAAGTTGCTGTCCTCCACTGCAGTGGTGACTGCAACGCAACGGGAATCAAATACAACTTTTCAGGAATTAAAACCTGTGCTGCTGTAAAAAGATTCTATTCAGGCAACAGCACCTGCTCGTTCGGATGTGTCGGTTTCGGAGACTGTGCTGCGGTATGTGAACTTAATGCAATAACAATAATGAACGACATTGCCCATATAGACCGTGACAAATGCCTTGGCTGCGGTCAGTGTGCTGCAGCTTGTCCTAACTCACTTATTACTGTCATTCCAAAGAATGCAAAAACCATTGTCCGCTGTTCATCACAGGACAACGGCAAGGCAACAAAACTTAGCTGTAAAAATGGCTGTATAGGCTGTAAGATGTGCGAAAAAGTCTGTGAGGCCGGTGCCATAACAGTTACTGATTTCCACGCCTCTATTGACTACAGCAAATGCGTCGATTGTGGTGCCTGCGCTGAAAAATGCCCTGTTAAAGTTATTGAATACAGATAATAAAAAACAGTTCGTAAGAGATTCTTAACTCTTACGAACTGCTTTTTATTGCTTATAATCAAATTTTATTCATCTGAGCAAAATTAGCCATGATTTTCTTTGTACCTACTTCATCAAATGCTATCTCAAGCATAGAATCACCAGCCATCGGAGTTGATGAAAGAACTGTTCCATCGCCAAACTTATCGTGATGTACTCTGTCACCAGCATCATAAACCTCAACTTTTCTGTTTGCCTGTGCAGCTTTATTCTGTTTCTTTGCTGAGAGCTGCTGCTGAAGTGACATTGTATTCATTGCTGAATGTGACTTTGACTTTGCACTTGCAGGAACCGTAGTTGTAACTCTGTCTTCCTTGAATACAACTTCCGGATTTATTTCCTTAATAAATCTTGACTTCATGTTTCTTGCTGTAGTACCAAAAAGCATTCTTTGTGAAGCGTGAATAAGGCGAAGTTTCTTCTTTGCTCTCGTGATAGCCACGTAAGCAAGTCTTCTCTCTTCTTCCATATCCTCTTCACTGTACATGCTTCTTGAACTTGGGAATATGCCGTCTTCCATACCTATAACATATACATTTTCAAATTCAAGTCCCTTTGCTGAATGAATTGTCATAAGTGTTACACAGTTTTTATCGTCATCCATTCTGTCAAGATCAGTATAAAGTGAGATATCAGCAAGAAATCCGTCAAGAGTCGGATCTTCATTGTTTTTCTGATATTCTACCATAGTAGATTTCAGTTCTTCAATATTTTCAAGTCTGGTTTCACCTTCAGTCCCCTGAAGCTTAAGATAATCCTTATAACCTGTTTTATCCAGAAGTTCATCAAGAAGTGTGTCAAGAGGTACTGTATCCACCATATCCGCAAGCGACTCAAAAATACCGGCAAGACTTTTGAGACTGTTTGCCTTTTTTGAAAGTGACGGATAGTCTTCAGCGTCTCTCATAACGTCGATAGGCGAAGCGGCATTAGCCACACATATCTCATCAAGACTTCTGATAGTAGCTTCACCTATGCCTCTCTTAGGCTCGTTGACAATTCTCTTGAATCTCATCATATCATATCTGTTGTTGAGAACGCTAAGGTACGCTACAATGTCTTTGATTTCCTTTCTGTCATAGAAACGGAGACCGCCGTAAACTCTGTATGGGATATTGTTCTGTACAAAAGCTCTTTCTATAAAGTTAGACTGTGCATTCATTCTGTAAAGAACAGCGTTATCCCTGAACATTCCCCCTGCTTTCTTGTCAGCCATGATTGCACTTGAAACGTATCTTGCCTCATCGCTTTCATCAGAAGCCTTGTAAACATAAACTTTACAGCCTTCTCCTTCATCACACCAAAGAGTCTTGGATCTTCTTGTTCTGTTGTTTTTAATCACAGAGTTTGCTGCGTCAAGAATATTCTGAGTTGAACGGTAGTTCTGCTCAAGTCTGATTACCCGACAGGCACCGTCAAACTGATCTTCGAATTCCAGAATGTTTTTTATTGTCGCACCTCTGAATCTGTATATACTCTGGTCATCATCACCAACAACACAGATGTTTTTATATTTTTCCGAAAGGAGACTTACCAGTTTAAACTGGGCATAGTTTGTATCCTGATATTCATCAACCATAATGTATTTGTATTTGTTCTGATAATGTTCAAGGATATCAGGGAAGTCTTCAAAAAGTTCTACTGTAAGCATTATGATATCATCAAAGTCAAGCGCATTTGCAGCAAGAAGTCTCTTCTGATATTCTCTGTAAATCTTTGCGTATGTGGAAAGCTTGAAATCATCTCCGGCCTCTTTTTTATATTCTTCCGGACTCATCAGCTTGTCCTTTGCATGACTGATTGCGTTTATAACCGCTTTTGGATTAAATGACCTGTCAGTAATTCCAAGGTCTGTCATACAGTTTTTAATAAGTTTCTGACTCTCATCAGCGTCATAGATAGTGAAATTACTACTATAACCAAGATTTGTAATTTCTCTTCGTAAAATACGTACACATGCTGAGTGGAATGTTGCTGCATTAACATTAAGACCTTCTCCGCCAAGCATATCCTCAAGTCGTGTTTTAAGTTCATTAGCAGCTTTATTTGTAAATGTGATAGCAAGAATGTTCCATGGATTTACCGGATTTACTGAAACAACTTCCCTTAAACGTTCCATATCATCTGTTTTACCTGATATGTAATCTTCGAGAAACTGTATGTCCTCTTCCGGAGCGCCATATTCAGCATTATCATTGTACGCATTACCAAAGCTTATCATATTGGCAATACGATTTATGATGACTGTTGTCTTCCCGCTGCCTGCACCGGCAAGAACAAGTAAAGGACCGTTCACGCAGAAAACAGCTTCTTTCTGCTGCTCGTTCATTTTGCTGAAATATTTTTTTAATGCTTCCTGTCGTAGTTCGTTAAAATTCTGTGACATAAATCTGCTCCCATTCGTACTTTTTTCCTGCACATAATTATGCAGAAATACATTTGTTTTATTTCATTCGCATACATTTTATTATACCATATTTTCAGTTTTTTTTAAATAGAAACAGGGTAAAAATATAGTCCGTAAATTGATGTATTATTTCGCATTTTCACTAACAAAGGTACTTAATTGGCGCTATATACTAACCGGAAATTTTACTGCAGCAGATAATTGTATCCTCCGGACGGACATACTGTTCTTCAATAACAAGCTCCCCTATCTCGTCGGCTTTTATGTAACCTCTCAGAGGATTTTTAACGCTGTCGATTCTGCCGGATACTGATGCTTCCACTTCGCTTCTCTCAAACGAAAGATCCGTTTCTTCCATTGTACAGTCTTCCAGTACAAGTCCTTTGCAGTAGCATAATGGCTGTGTGCCGATAATTTTACAGCGGACAAATTTCAGGTTTTCAGAATACCATCCAAGATACTCTCCTTTAACAATACTGTCAGTCACAGTAATATTTTTACTGTGCCAGAAGGCGTCTTTTGTATCCAGAACGGAATTGGTTATTATCATATTTTCAACGTACTGAAATGAATATTTGCCTGTCATCTTCATTTCATTTATATGAATATCAGAGCTTTCAAAAAAAGGATATTCTGACTGAATTTCGGAAGACTGAATATCTATACCTGTACATTTCCAGAAAACTTCCGGGGAAATAACATCACAATTAATAAGTTTTGTATTTATACATTCCCTAAGTGCTTTTATACCATGCATCTTACAGTTTTCAATGGTAATATCGCTGTCATACCATAACGCTGCCCTGCATTTCTCTGTCATTTCACAGTTTCTGACAAGAGCTTTTTTTACATGCCATAAGGGATAACGAAGATTAAAGAAACAATTCCCAATTTCAATATCACTGCATTCCTTCAAAGCGGACTCTCCATCCTGATCTCCGTCGAAACTGCAGTTTATAACCTTTGTACCGGAAACACCATAAAGTGCTCTCTCTTCATCAAGTTGTTTATCCTGTATTATCTTTTCCATATTAGCCCTCTTTTGTCTTAAAATTCTTAAATATAATATCGCCTTTGGGTCTGAATAACCACAGCAGCAGTGATTTACATACGTTATCTGCAATCATGCATATCCACACAGAAGTCAGTCCAAGTCCAAATATTTTTACACAGATAAATGTAAACAGGATTCGTATCCCCCACATACTGCCTGATTCACATGCAAAAATATGTTTGGTTTTTCCAAGCCCGAACGAAATGCCTTCAAGGACAATCATAAGCCCGAAAAACGGTTCCGAAAATGCTACCAGTTTAAGCATTTGGCTTCCGATATGTGCTGCCTCCAGTGAAGGAGTAAATATCCGCATAAACGGATAAGCAAAGGTAAACAGCAGCAGACCGTTTATAAACATAATAAGAAGTGTGATGAGTATCGCAGTTTTTTCTGTTTGCCTGAGCTTATTAAGATTTCCTTCACCCAGAGCATTTCCGATAAGCGTACTCGTTGCTGCACGAAGTCCGTATCCGGGAATATATACTATCTCTTCGGCAGTAATAGCGATGGAATGAGCCGCAAATATAGTTGTTCCCATCCCTGAAACCATTCCGGCAAAAATAATATATCCTGAACAGCTTAATATCGTTGTCCCGAGAACAGGGAGTCCGATTACCAAAGCTTCCGAAAGCAGTATAAGATCTGGTTTTATATCTGAAAGCGACGGTCGAAGCTTCGGTTTGCTGAGCATCATAACGAACATCGCTGTACCACCCGCACCAAAACTGATACATGAGGCTATTGCCGCACCAGTAACTCCAAGTTTTAATTTGTATATAAATAAAATATTCAGCAGCACGTTCAGTATATTTTCTGCGATACTTATGTACATAGGAGACTTTGTATCCTTAACAGAACGTATCATAGCTGCAAATATTCTGGATGAAGTTCTTAAAACCAGAGTAATGCTTGTTATTGTAAAATATGTACTTGCCGGTTTGACTATATCATCCTCAACACCCATCCAGACAGGAATATATGGTGAAAGCAGCAGTGCAGCGATTTCAAGTATAATACCTGAAATCAAAGCAAGAAATACTGACTGACCTGCGAGTCTTTTCAGTTTCTTTTCATCTCCGGCTCCGTTTGCCTTTGATGCCAGAGCCAGAAGAGCAACAGCTACAGCCCCCGGAACAGAGTGTATAAGCCATCCTATTGTAGTTGTTGTACTTACCGCTGCTGTCGCCTTTTCCCCCAGCCTCCCTACCATAGCTGTATCTACATACTGAAGCAGGGTGGAAAAAATCTCTTCAAGTATGGTTGGAACGGATAGAGCAATAAGCGACGTAAGTACAGGTTTATATGATTCTTTTTTTACAGAAAAATTTTTTCTCATTTTTTCCTCCGTAAATATTAAAATAACAGCTGACGATTTTTAAACCGTCAGCCATTATCATTTCAGCATCCATAAACTTCTCTTGCCGCATCAACTGTAGCCTTTGCGTCCTTGGCATAATAGTCTGCATTTATCTTATCTGCATACTCCGGCGTAAGAACCGCACCTCCTACTACAACCTTACAGCATGGTTTATTGCATTTTACAAGTTTTATGGTTTCTTCCATTGACTTGAGTGTGGTTGTCATAAGAGCAGAAAGTCCGACAAGCTTTACATCATCAGGCATCGCTGCGTCAACTACATCCTGATATTCAACATCCTTACCAAGGTCAACTACATCAAAACCATAGTTTTCAAGAAGTACTTTTACGATGTTTTTTCCAATATCGTGGATATCTCCCTTCACCGTAGCAAGAACAACCTTTCCTTTGGAAACGGATTTTTCTGACTTATCCATTTTTGACTTAATAACCTCAAAAGCTGACTGAGCAACTCCGGCTGAAAGAATAAGCTGCGGAAGGAATATACGTCCGCTTTCAAAATCAGCTCCTGCTTTATCGAGTGCAGGGATAAGCATATTATCAACTATATCCATAGCATCATTTGTTTCAAGAAGCTTTTCCGTTATAAGAGCTCCTTCATGCCTGAGGCCGTTCTGTACAGCAAGCAAAAGTCCTTCCGCTGATACATTGAGTGATGATGACGACGCAACAGTTGCAGGAACGGGGGCTGCATTGTTATATGCTGCGATAAATTCGGAAGCATTTTCGTCAATATTTGCAAGCAGCTTATATGCTCTGACTGCACCTGTCATTGCCGCAATATTCGGATTTATAATTGGAAGATCCAGTCCGTGTGACAGACACATCTGCAGGAAATTGCTGTTTATAAGTTCTCTGTTAGGAAGTCCGAACGAAATATTTGAAACACCGAGAACTGTCTTAAGTCCCAGTTCATTTTTTACCCGGCTCAGAGCTCTTACCGTCTCCATAACGCCGGCCTGTTCTGCTGAAGCTGTAAGTGTAAGGCAGTCTATATAGATATCTCTCTTTGGAATACCTATGGCAACAGCACGGTCCATTATCTTACGCGCAATGGCAAAACGTTCGTCTGCAGTCTTTGGAATACCGTTTTCATCAAGTGTAAGACCTACAACCGCTGCACCATATTTTTTTACAAGCGGAAGAATAACCTCAAGTGATTTATCTTCACCGTTTACTGAGTTTACTATAGGCTTACCGTTATAAACCCTTAACGCCGCCTCAATTACTTCAGGTATCGTGGAATCTATCTGCAGAGGAAGATCAGTTACACTCTGAATTGCCTTGATAGTTTTAACCATCATAGCCTTTTCATCAATATCAGGAAGTCCGACGTTTACATCGAGAATGTCAGCTCCGGCATTTACCTGTTCAATAGCCTGACCTAAGATGTAATCTATATCCCCGTTCTTAAGTGCTTCCTTAAACTTTTTCTTTCCGGTAGGATTTATTCTTTCACCGATTATTCTCGGCTGGTTTATTACTGCAGTATTTGAGTACGAACAAACTGCCGCACTGATATCAGGAGTACGCTGAATATATTTTTTATCGGCAAGTTTCTCTGCAAGTACTTTGATGTAGTCCGGAGACGTACCGCAGCATCCGCCGAATATTTTAACTCCCATATCTGCAAAAATTTTTGCTGATTCTGCAAAATCATCAGGATCAACATCATAAAGACCAGTATCCGGGTCAGGGAGTCCTGCGTTCGGCTTAACTGCAACCGGAAGACTGGTCCAGCTGCATATCTCATTTACAACTGAAACAAGTTCCTCTGGTCCAAGTGAACAGTTGACGCCAATAGCGTCTGCGCCCAGACCTTCAAGTGTAAGTGCCATAGCTGAACATGAGCATCCGGTAAATGTTCTTCCGTTCTGCTCAAAAGTCATTGTACAGATAACAGGTTTGTCCGAATTTTCTTTTGCTGCAAGGAGAGCCGCCTTTACTTCGTAAAGATCTGTCATAGTTTCAAAAACTATAACATCTGCTTCAGCCCCGGCAATTATCTGTTCTTTGAAAATATCATAAGCAGCTTCAAAAGTAAGGCTTCCTGTAGGTTCAAGAAGCTGTCCTACCGGACCTATATCAAGAGCTGTATATGCTTTTTTACCACTTTCTTCGCAGGCACTTTTAGCTATTCTGACGCCGGCACTTACTATCTCCTCAACCGAATACCCGCTGCCTTCCAGCTTATATCTGTTGGCGCCGAATGTATTGGTATAGACTATCATACTTCCGGCTTCTATATACTGTCTGTGTATATTTTTAACAACATCCGGAGACGTCAGATTAAGTAGTTCCGGTACTTCACCGGCTTCAAGACCGCTTTTCTGAAGCATTGTACCCATGGCTCCGTCGAGAAAAATAAATTCATTTTCTGATAATAGTTTTTTAAAATCCACAGTGCATACCTTCCTTCCTGAATCTGCATACTTCTTTCATAGTGCAGGTAATACATCCTCTTGCCTTTCCTGTAATTGCTTTTTCGGAAACTCCCATGACAGAGGTGATTGATTTTATTGGATTCAACATACTTGAACCTGATGTACAAAGTCCTATTTTTCTGGGAGCATCAAGTACATCAAGAAATTTTTTCTGAACATCTATTGGAAAATCCCCGTATCCCGGCGCATATCGCCATGTGAAATATTTTCCGGGAAACTCTCCTTTAATACTATCTTCTGCTGCAGCACACACCTGCTCTATTGCAGCACTTGCAAATGCGTCAGTAATAACAGCCTCTGCCATATCGGTTATCTGCATTTTTCTGATAAGACGATCTGCATGTGGACCAAGAGTAGCTGCTATAAGGACTGCACCTGAGCAGCCTGAAAGATGAGCTTTAATATCATTTCCCTCCATTATCAGACTGGAACCTGAAAGTTTAATCGTATCTTCTGAAGAATCGATGTCAAAATATCTGTAAATAAACTTCGGTGCAATAACATCAAGCAGTTCCTTTTCGCATTTATCCATAATAGCCATGGTTGATTCATCTATATTATCATTTTTGCAGGCAAGGTATCTCAGGGTTTCTTTTCGGTCAATGCTGGTTAAAGTTATCATCATAAAATCCCCGAAACTGCCTCTGATATTTTTTCTGCAATATATGGGTTATTCATGGTATAAAGGTGAATTCCATCAACACCGGATGCGGCAAGATCAACAATCTGGTCTATGGCATATGCAATTCCGGCATCTCTTAATGCTTCCGGATTATTCTCGTACTTCGCCATTATTCTTGTGAATTTTGCAGGAAGACTTGCACCGCAAAGTGAAACCATGCGTTCGATTGATTTTTTATTTGTTACAGGCATAATACCCGCCTCTATAGGAACTGTTATACCTGCTATTCTTGCCTTTTCAAGAAAACTGTAAAACAGTTCATTATCAAAGAAAAGCTGACTTATCATATGTTCAGCACCGGCGTCCTGTTTTTCCTTAAGGTGCCTGATATCCGTAACAATATCAGGTGAATCGAGATGACTTTCCGGATAACATGCTGCAGAAATATGAAAATCTCCACGCTGCCTGATATAGCTGATAAGGTCACTGGCATACGTAAAGTCGTGTTTTGGAGGTCTCTCCGGATTGATATCACCGCGAAGTGCAAGAATGTTCTCAACACCTTTGTTTTTAAGATCCCCGAGTATAATATCGATATCTTCCTTTGTGTTGCTCACGCATGTAAGATGTGCTGCTGATACAATTCCGAGATTATTATTGATATAAGAAGCTATATCCCCTGTTACATTATCGCCGTTTGTCCCGCCTGCACCATAAGTAACACTGATAAAATCGGGAGAAAGTTTTTTTAAACTGTCCAGTGTGCTGTATATTCCTTCAGCAGGTGTATCTTTTTTTGGCGGAAAAACCTCAAAAGAAAATACACATCTGTTTTTATTAAATAGTTCTGAAATTTTCATTATCTTCCTCCTGGTAAAACATTTTAAGTAAAATATATTTTTCCTGAATCCATACGACATTAAACAAAAAGATATTTTATTGTTTAATATTATATGAAGAATTTAAATTAATTATTGTGAAAATCAAATTTATTCTGACACTCATTATAAATTATAACATCTGTATATTGCCTGTGTCAATCAAAATATATTATAATAGTTTTTTATCACCAGTTATAGACTGAAACTATTGCAATAAAGGAAACTATATTTTTATTCTATATGACAATACTGTAGATCTATACTAAAATTATTTTTGCTAAACACGCTTTACTTTTATGCACTAATGTGATAAAATAATTGTATGAATATATTTTTTCATAAGGCAGGGTGATACAATGAACAGCAAAATAAAAGATAAAAATACTGACGGTCTTTTCGAAGCAATACTAACACTCGAAACTGTTGACGAATGCTATAAATTCTTCGAGGATCTCTGTACAGTACTTGAAATAAAATCTCTTGCACAGCGTCTTCAGGTTGCCAAGATGCTAAGCGAACATCATGTATACAATGATATAGTAAATGAAACCGGGGCCAGTACTGCAACAATAAGCAGGGTAAACCGTTCTCTTCATTACGGCAGCGACGGATATGAGATAGTTTTTAACAGACTTAAGGAAAAGAAAGAAAAAGAATCAGATGAGTAATTATTCAGATTTTGCATTTTACTACGACGGACTCACCAGAAACGTCGACTACAAAAACAGAGCAGTTTACTTTGACACACTTGTAAAAAAATACTGTACTTCCGGCGGCAGTTATCTAGTTGATCTGGCATGTGGTACAGGCAGCCTTTCTGAAGAATTTTCAAAACTCGGATATGACGTTATCGGTATTGATTATTCTGAAGAAATGCTCTCAGAAGCACTTAATAAAAAATTTGACAGTGGTTCTGATATCCAGTACGTTTGTCAGGATATGACATCTTTTGAGCTATACGGAAATGCAGACGCAATAATATGTGCTCTTGACAGCATAAATCATCTGAAATCTGCAGATGATATAAGGAAAACTTTTGAACGTGCCTTTCTCTTTTTACAGCCAGGCGGTGTTTTTATTTTTGACGCTAATACCGCATACAAACACAGAGAAATTCTTGCTGACAATTCTTTCGTTTTTGAAAACGAACAGGTTTTCTGTGCATGGCAGAACTCTTACACAAAAGAGGATAATCGTGTGGATATTTCTCTGGATTTTTTTGAAAAAAATGAAAACGGAAAATATGACAGATACAGTGAGGATTTTTCAGAAATTGCACCTGAAACAGAAATTTTAGACAGATTTCTGACTGAAACAGGTTTCGAGGTGCTGGAGCATTTTGATGAGGATTCATTTAATCCTGTTCACGAAAAAAGTCAGCGTATAATTTATGTAACAAGGAAAGCACAGCAAACATAAAATAATAGTGAGGTTTAATTCAACATGGGAATACTAAAAAGAGCAATTTCTGCTGATGCATCAGTAGTTGCCATGGCTGTAGACACTACAGACATAGTATCAAAAATAGAACAAATTCATGAAACTTCAGCAGTAACAACAGCAGCACTCGGAAGACTTACAACAGCAGCCTCAATGATTGGCTATTCTCTGAAGAACAAAAATGATTCAGTCACAATTCGTATGGACGGCAAAGGTCCTGCAGGCGTACTTATTGCTGTATCTGACTATATGGGAAACGTAAAGAGTTATATTACCCAGCCGGTAGTTGAGATACCGCTTAACAAACACGGAAAACTTGACGTTGCCGGTGCAGTTGGCACAGACGGTACACTTTCTGTAATTAAAGACATCGGACTCAGAGAACCATTCACCGGAATTATTCCGATAGTTTCAGGTGAGATAGCTGAAGACATTGCCTATTACTTTGCAAACAGTGAACAGGTACCTACAGTATGCGGTCTTGGAGTTTTAGTCAATCCGGATCTTAGCGTAAACTGTGCAGGCGGTTATCTTATACAGCTGCTTCCGTTTGCCAGCGAGGAGGTTATCTCAACAATTGAAAAAAACGTTAATTCACTTCCTTCTGTTACACAGATGATGTCATCTGGTATGGACATGGGAACACTTGCACTTAAACTTCTTGAAGGATTAGAGCCTAATCTTCTTGATGAATCAGTTGTTGAATACAGATGTGACTGCAGCGAAGAAAGAGTTTCAAGAGCTTTGATAAGCCTTGGTGGGGAAGAACTTGAAGCGATGGCCGCAGAAGGTATAGATACAGAGGTTGCCTGTCACTTCTGCAATAAAAAATATTCATTCACGCCTGACGAAATAAGAAAATTAAAAAAATCTTAAATTAATTATAAAAACCCCTTGACAATGTATTAATTATGTAGTATAATTAATAACGTTGTCAAGGACAACAAAAAGAAATGGGAGCATAGCTCAGCTGGGAGAGCATCTGCCTTACAAGCAGAGGGTCATAG
>JAEDJV010000090.1 GCA_016296165.1 Oscillospiraceae bacterium
TTCCGCATATAGCGTCATATCTCCTGTCCATACTTATGTCTTCAGGCTGATTAAATCCCGAAAATACTGACACCTGACTGAATTTGGTTACACCTGTCAGTAAGACAAAACGAAGATGTGCGTCTGCCGCTTTGAATGTTCCGTAAAATCCTTTCAGAGTTTCTCTGTTTTTTTGTTCATCTTCTGTTCCGAGTACATCCAGCATTGGTTTGTCATATTCATCTATTAACACAACGGCTTTATGACCAGTCTGTTTTTCCGCCTCTTCCAAAACATATTTAAATCTGTCAGATAATGTCTTAAATATTTCGTTTTTACCGTATATCTGTTCCCACATGGATATATACGATTCAAGTTTCAGCTGCAGTTCTTCAGGATTATTATAATTTCCGCCCGCAAAATCAATCCTGAACACCGGATACTCTTCCCAGTCATTTTCAAGTTTTTCTATCTTAAGTCCCTTAAAAAGTTCTTTTTTTCCTAAAAAAAATGCCTCAAGCGTACTTATCAGTAGTGATTTTCCAAATCTGCGTGGTCTGGATAAAAAACATATATGTCCCTGAGCAAGTTCATATACAAGCGCTGTTTTATCCACATATACATAATTTCGGTTTATCATTTCTTCAAATGTCTGAACTCCTATTGGATATCTCAAATCTCTTTTCTCCATTCTGTATTTATTTCGTTCATTTTTTCATATTGTTTCATCAAATAGGTTTTAATTTTATATAGTCCGTTTAATCCAATAAATGTTTCTGGCAATGATAGAACAAATAATGAAATTTTTATAATGTATAATGTGCCGCATTGTAGTGATATGATAATAATTGGAATGATCTTCGAATTATTGAAGTTCATAATTAGCTCCTTTATAATTATAGATAATTACATTTTATCATATATCACACTTTAGGTCAATAATAATTATGTTTTACTATACCATACTTTCCGGACATTTTAGATAAATATGTATAGACCTTGATAGTTGATTTTATTAGCAGCTGAAACTTCGCACATCAAAAATAGCTGTGCATCTTGAAAATTCAATAGTAAATGCCGCAAAAGATACTTCCCGGATGTAACAGTTCTGGATTAATATTTCTTTTTTAAAATCCTTATTGAATTGATAATACATAGTACTGCTACTCCGGAATCTGCAAATACAGCAAACCACATATTTGCAAATCCTGCAATTCCAAGTATCATCACTGCAAGTTTGAACACCAGAGCAAAAATAATATTCTGTTTTGCTATTCTGTTTGTATCTTCTGAAATAACGAAAGCTTTCCATAGAGAATCCATATCTGAATTCATGAACACTATATCAGCTGCATCTATGGCAGCTTCTGCGCCAGTACCCATTGCTGCACTTACATCTGCTCCGGCAAGTACAGGAGCGTCATTTATTCCATCGCCTACAAACATTACAGCTCCGCTTTTCTCTCTTATTTCCTTCATTATTGTATGTTTGTCTTCAGGAAGGAGTTTTGAATAAAAACTGTCTATCCCTGTTTCCTTCGCAGTTTCAGCTGCACTCGTTTTAGAATCACCTGTCAGCATAACTGTATTAATTCTTCGTGATTTTAATTTTGAAATAGTTTCAGCGCTGTCAGGTTTTATTGTATCGCTTATTTTAAGACATCCGGCAAGCATTCCATCTACTGCGCATAATACCACTGTACCCGAGGTTTCAGAACACGAAGAGATGTCTATATTTTTAAGTTTCATCAGTTTTTCATTTCCGCATAGAACTGTTTTTCCTGATAAAACCGTTTCTATACCCATACCGGCAATTTCATTTACTTTCTCAGGTTTAATAAGAGAAACCCCATGATTTACAGCACTTTCCTTAATGCATTCAGCAACCGGGTGAGTTGAAAACTGCTCGCATGAGGCACTGAATCTGATTATTTCGTCTTCTTTATAATCTCCATAAATCTCTACACTCTTTAAAGTAAATTTTCCCGTTGTAACAGTACCGGTTTTATCAAGTATTACTGTTCTGATACCCCGTACGGTTTCCATCGAAGAACCGCTTTTGAAAAGTATTCCTTTTTTTGAACCTGCACCGATTCCTGAAAAAAATGTAAGCGGAACACTAAGGACTATCGCGCATGGACAACTTATTACAAGAAATGTGACCGCTGTATAAATCCATTTGTGCCACTCTTTAGTAATTAGTGAAGGAATTACCGCTGTAAGAATTGCTGCGATAACTACTACTGGCGTGTAAATATTCGCAAATCTGGTAATAAATCTGTCAAGCTTTGGCTTTCCGGCAGCCGCGTTTTCGATACTGTTTACAATTCTGGTAACCATAGATTCTGAAAGAGCTTTTTCGACTTTGATTTTAAGGAGTCCATTGAGATTGATACAGCCGGATATTACCTTATCTCCGGGATTAACATTTTCAGGTAAATGTTCACCTGTAACTGATGAAGTATCAATACTGCTCTGACCTTCTTCAACAACACCATCGAGCGGGATTCTGTCACCGGCTTTTACTATAATAATCTGTCCTGGAACTGCATGTTCAGCCGGAATCTCGATTACTCTGTCCCCTTCTGAAAGGCTTACAGTCTGAGGTCTCATATCAACAGCAGACATGATGGATTTTCTGCTTTTTTCTACTGCAGTATCCTCAAAAAATTCCCCTATTCTGAAAAAAAGCATTACCCCTACAGCTTCCGGATAATCTTTAAGGAAAAATGCTGCAAGTGTAGCCAGAGACATAAGAAAATTTTCATTAAAAATACGTCCCTGCTTTATACTTTTAATTGAACTTTTCAGGACTTTTCCGCCTAAAATAATATATGAAAAAATATACAGCACAAGTGAAGCTATAGTATTCAAGTTCTCAGTTATCATTGCAGCTCCCAAAAATACTGCACCAATAATTATAAGAAGAAGTTCTGATTTTTCATTTTCTTCTGATTCTTTTTCAGATATATTTTCATTTTTTTCTTCAACAAGTTCAACATCAGGTTCAATGTCTGTACACTTTTTTAATATTTTTTCAGACAATAAATCATTGTGATGTGCCTTGATATGAAATTTTTTAGAAGTAAAAACAAGAACTGCTTCTTCAACTTCCTCCATTTCATTTATCGCTTTTTCAATCTTCGATGCGCAATGTGCACAGTCAAGATTTTTTAACCTGTAAGTTTTTACTGTAGTATCATCCATAATTATCCCCTGCTTTCTGCATTTTATATATGAATATCTGTTCATGTATTCATTATATCATTTATATTTTGATATGTCAATAGATATGTACATAAAAAAACAGTATTCCCAGAAAAATATCTGAAAATACTGTTTTTGAAATTATTTTGTTATTTATTCATATCTCAAAGCATCTACAACTTCCATCTGCGCAGCTTTATTTGCCGGGTACACACCAAATACAAGTCCTATTGCAAATGAAAAAATAACCGAGACGATAATTGCCGGAACAGGAACTGACAAATCAACCACTACAGGCATATCAGGATTTCCGGAGAGTCCAGATAAAATCAAAGCCAGACCTTTAGCTTCTATAAGTCCGACCACTATACCAAGTACAGATCCTATAAGCGAAATAACTATTGATTCTATAATAAACTGCATGCGGATAGATTTGTTGTCTGCACCCATAGCTTTTCTTACACCTATCTCCATTGTTCTTTCAGAAACACTTACCAGCATTATATTCATAACACCGATACCGCCTACTAAAAGAGATATAGCCGCAATAGCAGCAATTACCTTCGTTATAATTCCGATAATTCCATTTATCTGGTCCAGCTGATCTGTAAGGAGATATACGAATACTTTGTAATCAGTGTCTTCAAAATACGGTGCAAAGAACTCCTCAGTGAGTTTACGAACCTCATCTATATCTGCATCTTCATTTATTCCATATTCAAGGAATCCTATATTTTCCCTTTCAGTTTGAAGTGTATTCGCTCTGAAATAAGACAATGTAATATATGCAGTTGTCGGAGAATCTTCATCAATAATCATTCCAGTGTTCATATCCATACCCTGTTGAGAAGTTGCTACTCCTACAATTGTAAACTCTCTCCCGTCAAACTGTGTTCCCGATTCAGAAAGCGTAATCTGTTTACCAATCGCACTGGCATTTCCAAACATTTTTTCAGCCGCTCTGCTTTCTATAATAATAGCAGGAACAGAACTGCTATAATCTTCTTCAGTAAAATAACGACCTTCTTCCAGACTTGCAATCTGCATTTTTTGTATAGATTCTGACATGACGCATATCGAAGCAGGAGTATTTTTGCTATCCTCTGAATTCAAATTACCAGCACCAATAAAATTATATGCAATCTCTTCCAGATAATCAGTCATCATTTCTTCGTATTCTTTAACAGAATCTTGGTTAAATTTTACTCCATCCGGTATATCCAGCATCATAACAGAAGACAGACTATCTGTTTTGGCATCTTTGTCAACTATAAGTATATCCATGATATTGCCCTGGACCAAAGCGCCTATCGACGATCCGATTGTTTTTCCAATGCTTCCGCCAATAGTGTTAATGAGGATAACCGAACTTATACCAACAATGATTCCGAGGGTAGTCAGAAAAGTTCTCATCTTGCCCGCCGAAAGGCATCGAAGTGCCGAAACAATATATTCTCCAATACTCATATTATCCCGCCATTCCTTTAATTTTTAGTCTGTCACCATTTTTATGGGTTTTACCGTTGCCTACAACGTAATCACCCTCTTTTAAATCTGCTGACTCTATCTGAACAAAAAAATCGCCTTCATAAATTTTTTCAACATTGACTTTTTCAGCAATATATTCCGTTCCTCTTCTAACTGCTTTAAATACATACGCGTTTCCGGACTCGTCTTCAGCAATAGCATCATACTGAACTGCAGGAACCATACCTATATAATTCGAATAAATCCTCACCATTGCTGTAGAATTATGGCGAAGACTATCCATATTAGCTTCATCAGTCAATTCAATTTCAACAGCATATCCATTATTAGCCACACTAAATACATCCGATACTTTCAGTACTTTAGCTTTAATCTGATCTGCTCCGGTCAGAATTGTTTTCACGCTTGCTTCCATACCAGGCTTTATTTCCAGTATATCTGAACTGCTGACATAAGCCTCAACTTTGTATTTTCCAAGAGATCCTATCCTGAACAGACATCCATCCATTGCATATCCGCCTTCAGAGGCAAATGATTCAGCAATTATACCGGATCGCGGAGCCGTAACAACAAGGTGATCCTTTTCTTCCTTAAGTTTATTTAACTGTTTTTCATATTCTTCTACGCCTGAAACCATCAGATTTTTTTCATAGTCACTGTCTTTTTTCTCCTCTAAAATCTGTTCAGCACTTTTCTTTGCTTCTTCATATGCTTTCTGTGCATCTAAAATCTGCTGATAAACAGGATCAAGCTGACTTTCATACGACTTGTACATATTAAAGTACATCTGTGATTCTGCCTGATCTGCGGCCGAATAACATCTGTTGTAGTAATCAATATATTTGTCATACGTATCATCATATGCTTTTTTTGCAGAATCAAGAGCAATTCTGGCGCTTTCAGTACGGAGTTGTGCGGACTGTATTGTTCTGTCCATTGAAACCTGTGAACTGTTTTCCGACAAACTGTCAGCAGCTTTTCGTTCCGCAAGAAATTTTTCTATTCTTTCAATCTGTTCATCGAGATCCACAGATTCAAATTCGCAGAGAACATCACCTTCATTTACTTTGTCGCCTATTTTACAGTACACTTTCTTAATCTTCTGATTCACATCTGTAGAAACAGCTTCTATATCATGAAGAACTATCTTCCCGCTTGCAGGTCTGTATTCTGAAATCTCCCTTTCTTCGAAAGGAATTACATAATCATATCCATCTGTATTAGCATCTACATTTATTCTAAGCGCTGCAAACCAGCCTATAAATCCCAGAACTGCACACCATAAAATTATTTTTTTTATCCGTTTTGACTTTTTTGATTTTATCTTTGTCTTTTTCGTTTTTGTTTTCATATATGTATTATTCCTTTCACGTTCTATTCATATCTTAAAGCATCAACCGGCTGCATTTTTGCACCTTTATTAGCCGGATAATATCCAAATACTACTCCGACAACAATTGAAAATAAAGATGAAAAAATAATTGAACTTAGAGATGGTGTAACGTGTATTGTTGTATTCTCCAGAAAATATCTGATACCTTCATTTGGTACAAGAGCTATAAGTTTATCAAGATTCGTTTCAATCAGCATTCCAAAGAAAAATCCAAATAAAATACCGATACCGCATGAAGCGAAACATAAAAAAGCTGATTCGGTGAGAAACTGAAGTCGTATAGCACTGTTTTTAGCACCCAAAGCTTTTTTTATGCCGATTTCCTTTGTTCTCTCAGTAACACTTACAAGCATTGTATTCATAAGTCCGATACCACCAACCAGAAGTGATATAGCACCAATAATTGAAAAAGCGTAAGTAACCATTTTTATTGTACTTCTGACTTTTTTCATATATGTTTCACTATTATCTATAAAGTAATTATAATTCGGATTCGAACCATATTTTGACTCTGCAAAATCTGCAATAAGTTTTTGTGCTTCATATGAAGATTTACTGTCTTTAACTATAAATTCTAATATAAACATTTTATCAGGATTTCTTGCTTTCGAGATATTGCTGTCAAGCTCACTGCCTGCATATGAATAAGGAGAATAAAGCGGAGTAGATTTTTCTGATGAATCACTCATCATATAACTCATCATATCAGCACCGTCAATATACTGATAAACACCAACTATAACAAACTTTACATTAGTAAACTTTTTTTCAGCATTTCCTTCAGCTTCAGTTTCAGGGGCATAGTTATTTGAAGCATCGGCAACAGATATATCAATTGTTTTTCCTACTGCTTCCTCTGCCGAACCAAAACATTTTTCAGCAGCTATATCTGAAATAACAGCTACAGGCTTGCCGTTACGGCATTCGTCTCTGCTGATGAACCTTCCGGCCAGAATACGGATTTTATTCGTAATTTCATAGGCTGAAGATACCGGAGTGACGGAGACTTTTGATTTTTCGCCGAAATCATTGCAAATGTCTCCGGTGCCCAGTGAAAATGACGAATATCCGATGTCAAGAATTAAATCATCTGTAGAATCAATAAAATCATATATCTCATCCCTGGTAAAACTATATCCACCAATTGGTTTTGAAAATCCATCTTCTTCTGAATATCCAGAAAAGAGGGTTACATTTACACCGCCAAATATATTCTGAACCAGAAAGCTGTCAAGAACAGATGTTATTGTATCACCGACTGAAGTAATAAACAGAACTGAACTTAATCCGATTATTATTCCCACCATAGTCAGGACGGAGCGTTTCTTGTTTATCAGCAAAGAATTATATGCCTGCCGTATATTATCAATCAGCATCATGGCTGTCACCTCCGGTATCCGAAACAACACAGCCGTCTGAGATTGTGATTATACGTTCTGTTTCTTTTGCAAGTTCAGGGCTGTGTGTAATGAGAACTATTGTTTTGCCTGATTTGTGAAGTTCATGGAAAATATCCATTACAATTCGTCCTGTCTTTGTATCAAGAGCTCCTGTAGGCTCATCCGCAAGTATCAGAGACGGGTCATTTGCCATTGCCCTTGCTATAGCAACACGCTGCTTCTGACCACCTGAAAGTTCATTAGGATTGTGATCTGAACGATCTGCCATTCCAACTGTCTCAAGAAGTTCATTAGCTCTTTTTGTTCGTTCTTTACGGCCTTTGCCTGCATACATCATAGGGAGTTCAACATTTTTTAATGCAGAAGTTCTGGGAATAAGATTAAAATTCTGAAAAACAAATCCTATCTCCTTGTTCCGTATAAGACTAAGCTTTTTATCCGAGAGCTTGCCTATATCCTGTCCATTGAACATATAGGTTCCTTCTGTAGGTCTGTCAAGAGCACCGATTATGTTCATAAGGGTACTCTTACCGGAACCTGATTCACCTACGATAGCTACAAATTCACCCTCATTAACTTTTATGTCAATGCCGTTTAAAATCTGGAGTTCATTTGGCTGTCCAATATAAAATCGCTTTATTATCCCTTTAAGATCAATTACTGTCTTTCTTTCTTTTGACATACCACTCACCTGCTAACCCTTACACTTACTATATCGTCTTCTTTAAATTTGCCGGGAGCGGATACAATGTAATCTCCTTCTTCAAGCCCGTCGCCTGTTATCTGAACAAGACTTTCGCCGGATACACCTTCTGTGACTTCCACCTTACGAAGTTTATAGCTGTCCTCAGACTGTTTTTCTGCTTCATAAACATATTTTTTTCCACTTTCTTCATCAGTAAAAACGGATTTTTTATTTACGCAGAGGACATCATCAGCTTCTATTGTTTTTATTTTTACGTTTGCCGTCATACCAATACGAAAATCCGTTGTATCATCAATACTGATATAACTGTCAAATCCATTTGTATTTTTAATTTCGAGAACCCTGTCTACGACACCGCTGTACTCGTTTTCTTTTCTTGCCGGAATTGAAATAACTACGTTCATACCGCTTTCTACTGAAAGAAGGTCTGTTTCTGAAATGGACACATGAACACACATGTCCGAAGTATTCTGAAGAGTCATAAGAATTCCCCCGCTGCATACCTTTCCTTCCTCAGCTAATACTGATGAAACTACACCGTCTCTGGTAGCCTTTATAATCGTTTTTTCAAGCTTACTTTTAAGTTCATCCAGTTTTTTTGTGTTATCTGAAGAAGAATTCGCTGTAAGGGAATAAGTATCTATCTCATATTGAACATTGTCTATATTGCTGGCTACGGCTATCTTTGTAGCTTCAAGAGATTTTTCAGCCAAAGGAATACTTTCATTAATACTTTTCATCTGTGCATTTGCAGATTCATAAGCCTGAAGCGCACCGGCAGCCTCTGTCATCTTTGCCTCATATTCGGCCATAAGACCAGCTGCTTCCATTTCATCTGAAGCTCCTTCTGCTCTTGCTCTTATATCATTCGCTTCACCAATAAGAGTATTGTAACGTGAAACCTGATTGTTGTATTCTGTATTCAGATTGTTATACTCATCTCTTAAGTCATTAAGCTTTTTTTCGGCCTCGCTTATATCAAGATTTCCCGATTTTTTTGTGTTTTCGAGTTGTTTCTGCAGCTGATTGAAGCGAAAGTCATAAAGAGTGTCAGAATCCGAAACAAGCTTTTCAAGTTCACTAATTTCCTGCTGTATCTCCGACGAATCCAGTTCTATCAAAACATCTCCCGCTTTTACTTTATCACCTACACTTACTTTTACGGAGGAGACCTTACAATCTATAAGTTCGGTTGTTAGTGTTGAATCTTTTTCAGAGCTTTCAACAACCCCCTCTACCTCCAGTGTTTCCGACATATTTTTTTTTGAAAACTCAAAAACATTTGCCTTTGGAAGACTGCTTTCTTTATTTTTCTTTGATGCACCGCATCCTGTGGTCAGCATACCTGCTGCCACCAGAAAAGCAGTCAGTCTGATAGTTTTTTTGATCATTTTTATTGTTCCTTTCTGTCATATTATATATTATTATACTGACATATCTTATTTTACACTTGTAAATATTTTTTGTCAATAATTTTTATTAACTCAAACTTCGCACATCAAAAATAGATGTGCAGCTTGAAAAATCAA
>JAEDJV010000011.1 GCA_016296165.1 Oscillospiraceae bacterium
AGGTAGCTATCAAGGTTACAGATAATGTGGTTAACGCTGTTGCTTATGGTGAGGCTTCTTCTGAAACAGCAGAGTGTCCATATGTTGGTGGTTATCCAAATCCAGCTCCGGACACAGTGGCTAACAAGGGTACAGCAGCATCCTTCCTTTCTAAGGCAGAAAGTGGCGGCTGGGCTACATCGAAATCATGATTGTTCAGTAATCTGAAAGATATATAAGATACAAGTTATATGTAATAAAAAATCGGTATCATTGTGATGCCGATTTTTTTTTGTGAGTATAGAAAAAATTCTTGGTTTACTATGAGAATAATAAATATTACTGTAAAAAATAATATATTGGATTTCAGAAAAAAATATGTGATTTTGTAAATTTCGGTTGACATTTACTGATGAAACTTGTATAATCTAATTATAACTTATTATAATTTAAGGGTGGTTATGTTGTGAAAAGATATATTAGTGTTTTTTTAAGCCTGTTAGTAGGGAGCACATGCTGTACAGATTACATTGGGGTTGGTGCCGACAGAATTGAAGATATCAGGTTACTTAAAGAAGGACTTTTAATCAGCGAATATGGAAACGATCAGTATAATATTTTCGAATATAATACAAATGATGATGACAGCGTAAATGTACTTGATTTATGCCGGTATAAGAAAAAAGTTCTTGATGGCAGTACTGCAGTATCACAGAGCATAGTTTTTTCATGTATGACTCCTTTGGTGTCATCCGATAAGTCTGAGCTTACGGTTCCCGTGTGTATTCAGGGAAACACAGCAGGAATATCTGCATTTTCTTTTAACGCCGGATATGACAGGTATTTTGAACTTGAAAAAGTGTACAGTAATTATGGTGAAGTATCTTTTTCAGCACAAAATGGTTATGTTCAGTTTTCATCGTTCAATGGTGAAAATATAAAAACAGAAGATAAAATAGTCTATCTCAAGTTTAGAGTTGATAATGAAGTACCGTACGATGAATATAAATTTTATCTTGACAATATACAGGGTGTAATGATGAATCCTGATGGTTCACACAGAGAGCTTACAGATTCAGAATGCCGTCCGTATACTGATGTTCAGTTTTTTATCTTCTCAAAAACGGAAGTTACAACTGTGACAACGGTTACAACTGTGACGACACTGGAAACAACGACCGTATCTCCTGTAACAACGAAAGAAAATTCTGTTATGGACTTTTCACTTGATAATGCAAGGCTTTCTGATGATGGAAAGAGGCTTATGATTCCTGTATATATGAACCACAATATGACAGGCATATGTGCAGTTAATATGAATGTGGAATATGACATGAACAGCTTCTCACTTACTGGTGTAAGTTCAGGAGATTATGATGGATATGGTTATGTTGCCGGAAACAGGGATAATGCAGTATTTAATACATATAACAGCCAGAATATTTTTGAAAACAGTGGTATCATAGCCTGGCTTGAATTTGAGGTTAATGACAGAACGGCCTCAGCGGTTTATGATTTCAGTCTTGTAAATATAAAAGCATATTATTCAGAAAACTGGAACCAGAGTCAGATCCCATCAGACAGATATCTGGACAGATCAGACAAATACAGATATTCATTTGAGACAGTAACTACAACGACCCCTGTTACAACGACCCCTGTTACAACAACCTCTGTTACGACAACACCTGTTACAACAACCTCTGTTACGACAACACCTGTTACGACGACCTCTGTTACGACAACATCTGTTACAACAACAACCACTACAACAACGACATCTTCAACAGAAACAACAACTACTTCGCCACCTGTGGAAGCAGATTATCTTGAGAGTATGGAGAAGGAAGCTGTAAGTATGATAAATTCGTTCAGAGCAGAAAATGGCGTATCCGTACTGGAAACTGATGAGTTAATGTGCAAGGCAGCCAGAATCAGAGCGAATGAGCTGGCCAGAGATTTTGATAGCGACAGGGATCCAGTTAGTGTGTTTGCTGAAGTCGGTGCAAGTGTGCATACGTATTCATATATAGAAACGGCTACCCAGTCATCGGCAAGCGCAATAATGAATAGAATTAAAATCAGTGCAAGTGATAGTTTCCTTAAGCCTTCTCATGAGCGCATAGGTATTTCTCACGTATATGATTCATCAACACGATATAAACATTATTGGGTTGTATATATCGGCAGTTAATATTCAGCTCTTTTCTAAATACTGAAAAATGGACATCTCAAAAAGATGTCCATTTTTTATGTGTTGGTAATGTTTCCTGTGTCAAATTTCAGCACAAGCAAATTAAAGAAACGGGGATGTAAGTTTAATTTTCTTTACATGTTCTCAGATTAAATCCCAATCCAAGCAAAATAAAGAAATGAGGTGCAGTATAATACATCGTATTTCCGAATGTAGATGATACAAGATAGCCAAAAGCAGCAACAAGTGCAGCAATGGTGTAAATGTCAAGCTTGCTCCTGTGTTTAAGGCCGTTTAGAAAAACGGAAAATGCCCCTGAGATATATGCAGCGGCAGCAGGTATTCCATAAAATACTGCATACTGAAGAAACTCACAGTGAGGACGGTCATTTATATTTTTTGTATCTGCGGCCAGCCTTGTGTTCGTACCTTCTATGCCAAAACCAAACCACGGACGTTCCTTGATATAATCTACAGTATGTGTCCATAAGGTCCAGCGTCCGGTACCGGCGGAAGAGGATTCTTCTGAATTTTCTGCAATCTTGTTAATGTCTTTAAAAAATATGGATATGTTAGTGAATATTGTCTCGTACCATATACTCATAACAAGAGATATAATGATGAATACAGCAATCATTACAAGCGATGTTTTACAGAATTTTTTGTCACATATGGAGATTACGATAACTGAGAAAACGAGTGCAATAAAACATGCAAGATAACATCCGAACGTGTCATTTATAACCAGTACTATATTGTTAAGAATGAATGATACCATGCAGATTATTTTTAACTGTATCTTTTCTTCCTTGATAAAGAGCACTTCACTTATGAGTATATTCATGAGGAGAAAATATCCGTAATGGTTAAACTGGTGAAAAATTGCAGCAGGACCGGTTGCAAAATGGAAGGCTTCCAATGGTTTGATGCATGAGTGTATCAGCATACATATTGCTATTGCTATACTTGATGTCATATAAGTGTATAAAAGAAGCGCTTTTTGTTTTTTCTTTTTTATAACAGACGCACTTAAAAAATAAAAAAGAAAATACATTATGACGGTCAGAAGTGATTCGCCCCGATAATCGTCACCATACCTGACGTAATCTGTTATACCGTTTACAGCAGTTGATATTAACATTAATGCAATGACTATACCAAAAAAAATCAGAGGAAGATATGAACTGAAAAGGTTTTCCGGAATTGTTTTCTGAACGATTGATTTTGAGAAAATAATAACAACTGCGATTATTGAAAGATACAATGCCATCGTGTGGATGGTATTTATATTACTCTTAAATGAATACGGATGTCCGTCCGGGATAATAATATCTTCTGCCAGCTGCCACAGTGGAACTGCCATAAGCAGAAACAATGGTACAAACAGCAAAAAATATGTAAAAACCCATGGAATATTCTTTAGCATTTCAGGTATAGTTCTGGAAGTTATAATCTTTTTAAACGTAGTGTTGATTTCCTCTGATTTTGTTTTCATATGCCTGCTCCTTTCATAAGCGCTTCTTCAATATCCCTGAAAATCCAGCTTCCGCTGTTCCTGCTGTAGATACCAAAGAGTTCGCCATCACCAAGATACGCCCCGTTATCCCACCATACGCATGGAATACCGTATTCTTTTGCCTTTCCGACATAGTACTGAGCCCAGTCGGCTCTTGCTTCAGTATTGTTTCTGTTTACACAGCCCATCTCACCGATTACAACAGGAACGTTTTTGTCAAGGAAATAAATTTTTAGATTTTCCATGAGAGTGTCAATCTCAGAAGTGCATGAAGGATCGCTGCTGTTCCATTCCGCAATTCCCTGCTGTTGTCCGGCAAGAGCAAAGTTATAAGGTATGTATGCGTGAACGGATACGATAATCTTATCATCGTTTTCCGGAAGTTCCATTGCAGCGAAGGTTTTTTCCAGTGCGCTTGCTGCGTATGTAGGGATCATGAGACAGCGTTTTGGATTGTTTCCGTTAAGATTTCTGATTGTTTTTACGAAAACCGAGTTGAGCCTGTTTACTATCTGCTGTCCTTCTTCGTCTCCGCCGTTCCATTCGTATATGGTATCCCGTTTTCTAGGCTCGTTAAGACCTTCGAAGATAAGTTTTTCGTTATATCCTTCGAAACGGTTGCCAATCTGAGTCCAGACCTTTTCGAGTTCATCGCTGTTTGACCCAAAGTGGGCTTCGTCAGGGAAGATCCATTCTTCGTGGTGGGTGTTGAGAATTACGAACATGCCGGAGTCTATGCCGTAGTCAACTATTTCATTTACTCTGTCAAGCCACTCCGGATCAATAGTATAACTGCCGTCGACGGAGAGATGTTCTCCCCATGAAACCGGAACTCTCAGTACGTTGAAGCCATCGTCAGCAAGTTTCTGTATGGCGTCCCGGGTTGTCAGAATATTTCCCCATCCGGTTTCGTATTTTGCTGAGTCTTCGCCGGTTTTGCCTATTGTTGAGTCCATTGTGTTACCAAGCGCCCAGCCTATTTTCATTTCACTTACAAGTTCAGAGGCTGTTATGTCACGAATCGGCTGAGAGATGTGTGAGCCTGAATCAGTCTGCCGGCTGTCAGTGGAATTCTGACCTTCCACCGGTTTGCTCCCACATGAGGCGAGCAGTAAAGGCAGCGCTGTCAGTGTAATTAGTAAACGTTTTAGTTTTTTCATTTTTCTATTCTCCTGAAAAAATACAGCTGTAACGTGAGTGTTCAGACTGAGCGTTACAGCTGTAAATATTTTTATTATAATATTATTTTGATGTTTTTTTGCTGCATTCGAGGAATTTGTAAATTACAGCAGCAAGAGCAGCGCCTAATACAGGGCCGAGTATAAATACCCATAAACATGATGCAGGAGCGTCATTGCCTTCGATTAATGCAACGAGAGCAGGACCTAAGCTTCTTGCCGGATTTACTGAAGTACCTGTAAGTCCGATTCCTAAAATATGCACGAGTGTAAGTGTAAGTCCGATAACAAGACCACCGAATGATCCATGGTTTGCCTTTGCTGAAGTAACACCGAGAATAGTGAGAACAAAGACAAATGTGAGGAATGCTTCAACGATTAATCCTGCGGCTGTGCTTCCGTTTACGCCCGCAAGACCGTTAGAACCAAAACCGCCGGTCATGTCTGTGATTTTGCCAAGTGAGAAAACCAGTGCGAGAAGGTCAGCGCCGGCAAATGCACCGAGACACTGAGCGACAATATAACCAAAAAGATCGGTAATCTTCATTTTGCCGCTGATAAATACCCCTAATGAAACAGCCGGATTAATGTGACATCCGGAGATGTTTCCGATACAGTAAGCCATGCCAACGATAACAAGACCAAAAGCAAATGCGGTAAGTATATATCCGCCTCCGCTTGCCGCGTCACATCCCACCAGCATTGCAGTTCCGCATCCGAGAACAACAAGCACCATTGTTCCGATAAATTCGGCGATGTACTTTTTGATATTATCCATTGTAAAACCTCCAATAATTTAATACTTATGAATGTGCTGTGCATAGCAGACTGCAGCTCTGTTTAGTGTTTGCTGATACGCAGCAGCAATAGATCCGGGAGATATGCACAGTAAACTTCAGATCTGTTCTGACGTTCAATATAATTTTACCATATTAGTATATTGAATGCAACAATAAAATGTAAAAAATATTTATCCTAACAGTAAATTAATGAGACTGATAAAATCCAGTATCCCTACCGTTCCGTCTTTGTCAATATCAGCAAGCTTGTATTCGTCTTCACTTAGTTGGGTAATACCATGGAGATGACTGCGCAGTTTAATGATATCTGACGCATCAACTGTACTGTCGCCGTTTATATCACCGGAAACAGGCTCTGAATTTTTTGTCCCTTCCTTTATAAATACAGCATAGTTTACACAGGTGTTTCCGTCAAAGTTACTGCCGAGTGTGATTCTTTCATCTTTTGAAAAATCTTTTTTATACAATTCAAAAGTTACATCGTTTGAACTTGAACAGGTCATGGAAGTCTTTTCCCAGCTGTTAAGCCATGAAGGTGCCGGAGAAACTCTCGAGTCGAGTGCTGTATATACTGTTATGTTCTGTGCTGCAGTAAATTCAGCCATATTGCCGGAATAATTCTTTGAGCCGCATGCCGTAATTACCGCTTCTGCGCCCTTTACATCCTCCGGAAAATCAATATATGTATAATCCCTGTCTCCGAATATCTGTGAACCGACAGAAGTGTTGTCTGAAATATACCATGATGTTTCATTTGCACTGTCCAGAATAACCAGATCACTGATCAGACGGCCGTTTACTGGTATCCTTTCTTTGCCGAATACAAAATTATTTATATTGAGCAGATAGCCTTCGTCACCGGTAAATTTTATATACAGGGTATGCTTTCCTGTGATTTTTTTGATTCCGAATGTAATGTCCTGCCAGTCCGTCCATCCTTCTGTGCCTTTAAACTGAAGAGAAGCGACCGGACTGTTGTTTAACGAATCAAGTCTGAGCTCTATCCCGGCTATATTTCCTGATATTCGTGCAGTAAAACTCTGAGCGCCGTCGCCAAAGTCCATGTTTCTGTAAACGAGATAGTCTCCGTTTTCAATATAACCGACATTCATTCCGCCTTCATTGCATTCTTCGGTCTGAACACCGTACTGGTCATCGAAGTCCTCCGCTTCAGTCACTTCAAAAGCTGATTTTGAAGCTACAGGTGCGGACATCTCAGGTGAACGTTTTACAACTCCGGCAGGGAAGGAATCAATTGTGAGGTCGTTTATATAATACTCGATGTTTGTGTATCCCTGACCGCAGTAATCCCCAGTTGTATCGGTCGGGTCATTTGGATCAAGTCCTCTTGCAAGTTCCCATTCATCAGGCATGCCGTCGTTGTCAGTATCAGTTATCGTTTTGGTGAGAACAGCTTCAGGGTACTTGTAAACAGTGCCGCACTGAATATGATATTTGTCAAGATTTGCTTTCTGTGTGCTGTCTGCGTCATTGTATGCAGCAGTACCGCTGAGGTTTCCTGTACCTGTTTTTGTTTCGTATGCAACCTGCTTGTCAACATCTGTTCTAAGCTCTGGCTTTATACCGTTTCCGGCAAAGTTAAGAACATTGTTGTATGAATTTTCTGCACTTTCGGCAGTCATGGCTGTTGAAACATTTTCGCCGTTTACCATGGTGGCAAATGATGTGTTGCTTCTGGTATTGGCTTCGTTTTTGCCTATACCGTCCTTGTATGTTATGCCAGCCCAGTTGTTGTATGTAACATCTCCGTAAACCGAACCGTCTCTGTTGAGCATGCGGTTACCGGTAAGATAGATTTTGAAGTTTTCCGGACTTGTCGTACTGTCAACATTGACATATCGTTTTCCGCCGGTGGTTCCGTTACCCATCCTGAGGGTGTTGTTTACATAATTGAGATGACCTATAGTTCCGTATGCGGTTTCATATGCCCAGTTGTAGATAACGTTGTTCGTAAAGTCTGCAGTCTTCGTTCCCGGTATCTTGCCTCTGAAGTTTCTGGATACGTTATGCACTATGAGGTTATGGTCGAAGGTGAGATATCCGTTTCCCATCATCATGCCAAAGCCATGGATTCCCTTGCTGTGCCCGCCCCATGAATCAGCAGGACCGATTACAGAATACTGAACGGTATAATATTCGTTGTTTGAGTAAAGTCCCCACTGTTCGTCGGTAGTCCAGCTCATTGAACAGTGGTCGATTATGGAGTTTGAGCCTTTTGCTCCGCCCCATGCGTCATTTCCGCTGCTTGTGGCCTTGTAAGGTCCCGGACGTGAGCTTATATAACGGCAGATAATATTGTCACCACTCATACCGACTTTATAGTTTTTGAGTGTGATCCCGGAGCCGCCGGGAGCAGTCTGTCCGGCTATGGTAACATTGTTTGAAACCAGGATATTTCCCTCAAGTTCGATGGTTCCGCTTACATCGAAAACAACTATTCGGTTAGGTTTGCTTACCGCTTCGCGAAATGAACCTTCTCCGCTGTCGTTGAGATTGGTAACATGCACAACTTCTCCGCCTCGTCCGCCGGTTGCATATTTTCCTCCGCCTACAGCACCCGGAAATGCCGGAACAGAGCCTGCCGCCTTTACAGTAAATGATTTACTCTCTTTTTTATTCGAAAATGCACCGAGAGAGGAAACCGCCATAAGTGACCCGGTGAGAAGTGCAAGACCTTTGCTGATTTTTGTCTTCATAACACATACATCCTTCTTATGAAAGTTTTTGTTGATTTTATTATACTGTATTTCTGTTCAGTTTGCAATATGATAATATATTATTGTTGAAAAATATTGTTGAAAAAACCGCTGATTATTATAAACAAAAAAACTCTCCGTAAAACAACTTTACGAAGAGTTTCTAAAAAATAATGCGGATAACAGGACTTGAACCTGCACCGAGTTGCCCCGACTAGCACCTGAAGCTAGCGCGTCTGCCAGTTTCGCCATATCCGCATACATCTGAAACGTCAGACATCTTTCTTATTATATCACATAATTTTATGTTTTGCAATAGCTTTTTTAAAAATTATTTTATGGATTGAGAGCTGTTTTAAAGCATAGTGAAGAACTTGATAATATGGGTATAAACTGTCCAGGAATAGTAACTCTCTCAAGAAAACTTTGGGAAAACGGCATTTATTCAGGTGACTATCCTGTTGATCTTGACAATGCAGAAAAGATGCTTGCTCAGATTCTTGATGAAACCAGAGGAGAAAAGTGATGATAGATTTTAATAATGTATGTTTCAGATATGATGATGAGGATACTATAAAAGGTGTATCCTTTCATATCGAAAAAGGTGATTTTATTGCTGTACTTGGTTCCAATGGTGCGGGAAAAACTACAATAAGCAAGCTTTTTAACGGAATTCTCAAACCGACATCCGGAGACGTAAAGGTTTATCCAAGCTTTCAGTAGTACTGTTTATTGTTCAGCTGTTGTTTATAAGAGACGGCAGAGTGCTGTTTACTGTGCCACTGTTAAAAATTACTGTAACTGACAGCGGTGTGTATTTTTCACTTCTGCTTGTATTAAGGCTTATGGCAGCAACACTTCCGCTTACGATAATGCTTTCTGTTACACAGATGAGTGATCTTACTAATGTGCTGGTGTCAAAGCTTAGGATACCATATAAGTATGCATTCGCTATTATTACCGTTATTCGCTTTATTCCTGTTTTTTCTTCTGAGATGAACGGAATTATTGAAGTTCAGACGGCAAGAGGCGTTGAGTTTGACACAAAAAATATTTTCAGGAAAATTGGTCTTATCATCCCTATGTGTGTTCCGCTTCTTATATCATCAGTTAAGAAAATATCAAAAATAACCCCAAAAATATCCGTACTGTAAAAAAAGTACGGATATTTTTTGTTCATTTTTCCGGCTGAACGGTAACAATATCATGTATTTTTCTACAAAAAAATATCTGCTTTTATATTGACTTTTCCGAATTAAACGTTATAATATAAATATGTGTACGATTATATCCGGCATTACTGCTGTGATTATCACATGTAAAAATATCCCATTTTTCAGACGTATAAAATTAAGGACTTTGATTTATATTTATGAAGAAAATAGAACAATACAAACGGACGCTGAACTGGTTATCGGCTGTTGTGAGTACGGGATTGCTCGGGATTGCCTTTGCACTGGTATGGTACCTTTGCTATTCACAGGAAATAGTTCTCCCGTTTTACCGTAAAGGAAACTGGATGGTTATAGGCATATATATAGTGATAACCGTTATTTTCAACCAGGTTTACGGCAGTTACAAGGTAGGATATCTCAGAAAATCAGAAGCTTTTTATTCTCAGCTTATATCTGTTTTTGTTGTAAATATAATAGAGTACTGTCAGATAAGTGTTATCGGGCGTGATTTTATGCACTTTATGCCTATGATTTTTCTGACCGTAATTGATATAATCATAGTACTCGCCTGGACGCTTATTTATTCCTTTATCTATTCAAAACTTTATCCTCCCCGTAGGATGATAATAGTATATGGAAGTAAAAACGCCGGAAATCTCGTCCTTAAGATGAGTCAGCGTGATGACAAGTACATTATAGCTGAATCAATAAAAGCCGATGAAGATATCGAGATCATAAAGGAAAAAATTCTGGGATACGGCGGGGTAATTCTCTATGATGTTCATGACCGCATGAGAAATGACATACTTAAGTTCTGTTTTGACAGATCACTTCGTGTTTATCTTGCTCCTAAGATTTCGGATATAATTATCAGGGGTGCACAGGAGATAAATCTTTTCGATTCTCCTCTCCTGCTCTGCAGAAACGGGGGGCTTTCGATAGAGGACAGGGCAATCAAACGTGGGTTTGATTTTGTCTTTGCCGTGCTGCTTCTTCCGTTCCTTCTTCCGTTTATGCTGTGTGTGGCAGTTGCCATAAAGCTTGATGACGGAGGACCGGTTATTTACAAACAGGAGAGACTTACAACGCATGGGAAGAGATTCTATGTACTTAAGTTCAGAAGCATGAAGGTTGACGCTGAAAAAGATGGCATAGCAAGACTTGCCACTGATTCAGACAGCAGAATTACACGTGTGGGCGCATTTATAAGAAAATGCCGCCTCGATGAGCTGCCTCAGATATTCAACATAATTAAAGGCGATATGTCATTTGTAGGACCAAGACCGGAGAGACCGGAGATTGCAGCTGAGTATGAAAAAACCATGGAAGAATTCAGTTTCAGACTGATGGTTAAGGCCGGACTTACCGGTTATGCTCAGATTATGGGAAAGTACGATACAACTCCGTATGATAAACTAAAGATGGACCTTATGTACATCGAAAAATACAGCATTATCAATGATTTTAAGATCATTTTAATGACAATAAAAACTATGATTTTTCCGGGAGACACAAATGAAACGGAAAATATCATAAACTTAACTACAGCAAATACCGAAGTTTCAGCACAAAACAGTGAAAAAGAAAGGAATAATTAATCTGATGAAAACAACAGCGGTAATTATGGCAGGCGGTAAAGGAGAAAGATTCTGGCCGAGAAGCAGAAGCTCATACCCTAAGCAGTTTCTGTCACTTACTTCAGACGGGGAAACAATGATTCAAAAGACAATAAACAGACTTCTTCCGCTTGTGGATATGGAAGATATATTTATTGTAACAAACGAAAGCTATGTGCAACTTATAAATGAACAGCTTCCTGATATACCTGCTGAAAATATTCTTGCAGAACCTGTTGCCAGAAATACAGCACCATGTATAGCTCTTGCAGCGGCGGTAATCAGTAAAAAATATGATGATGCAGTCATGATGGTACTTCCTTCAGATCATCTTATAAAATACGAAGAACTCTACCGTGATACGATGCGTCACGCTATAAAAGTGGCTTCTCAGGGTGAGAATCTGGTTACAGTCGGCATTACACCTACATATCCGGAAACAGGATATGGATATATTAATTTCTGCAGTTCAGGGGACGAGGAAATGGCCGGTGTCTATAAGGTAGAAAAGTTTGTTGAAAAGCCTTGTCTGGAAGTTGCCAAAGAATATCTTAACTCCGGACGTTATCTCTGGAACAGCGGTATGTTCGTATGGAAAGTATCTTCTATAATGAACAACTTTGAACGTTTTCTCCCTGATATGTATCAGGGGTTCCTGAAGATGAAGGAGGCTGCTTTCACAGATAATTTTACAGCTACACTTGCAGAATGTTTCGACAGCTTTGAGTCACAGTCAATTGACTTTGGTATTATGGAAAAAGCTGATGATATATATACTCTCTCAGGCAGTTTCGGCTGGGATGACGTAGGAAGCTGGCTTGCTCTTGAAAAAATCAACAAGACAGACGAATGCGGCAATTATGTTTCCGGAGATGTAATAAGCATTGATACAAGCAGAAGTATTATATGCGGAAATAAAAAGCTTATAGCTACACTTGGTCTTGAAGACATTATCATAGTTGATACTGATGACGCTATGCTTATCTGCTCCAAGGATCACACACAACAGGTTAAAAAGGTTATTGAGACACTTAAGACATGCAACAGACGTGATCTTATCTAATCTATATTTTATTAATGATTTTGAAAGAAAATCATAAACTGAAAGGATGTAAATTATAATGAAAAATGCGTTAATTACAGGTATTACAGGACAGGACGGCTCATATCTTGCTGAACTTCTTCTTGAAAAGGGATACAATGTTTACGGTATTATGAGAAGAAAGAGCGTTGTTGACTACGGCAACGTTGAACACATCAAGGATAAGATTAACTTCATCTATGCTGATATGACAGATGAGATTTCACTTATCAATGCAATGAGAATATCACAGGCTGATGAAGTATATAACCTTGCTGCACAGTCATTTGTTGCTACAAGCTGGGAACAGCCTCTTGCAACAGCAGAGATTGACGCTATCGGTGTAACAAACATGCTTGAAGCAATCAGAACTGTTAAGCCTTCATGCCGTTTCTATCAGGCTTCAACATCAGAAATGTTTGGTCTTGTACAGGCTATTCCGCAGTGTGAAACAACTCCTTTCTATCCAAGAAGCCCATATGGTGTGGCAAAGCTTTACGGTCACTGGATTACAAAGAACTATCGTGAGAGCTATGATCTCTATGCTTGTTCAGGTATCCTCTTTAATCACGAGAGTGAAAGACGCGGTAAAGAATTTGTTACAAGAAAGATTACAGATGCAGTTGCAAGAATCAAAAACGGTGTTCAGGAATATATGGAACTTGGCAACCTTGATTCAAAGAGAGACTGGGGCCACTCCAAGGACTACGTTAAGGCAATGTGGCTTATGCTTCAGCAGGACAAACCGGATGACTACGTAATCGCTACAAATGAAACAAGAACAGTAAGAGAATTTGTTGACATCGCTTTCAGATGTGCCGGCATTGAAATTGAATGGAAAGGCACAGGTGTTGACGAGACTGGTGTAAACAAGGCAAACGGAAAGACAGTTGTTAAGGTTTCACCTAAGTTCTTCAGACCTGCAGAAGTTGATATCCTCCTTGGAAATCCTGAAAAGGCTGAAAAGACTCTTGGCTGGAAGAGAGAAATTTCATTTGCGGAACTCGTGGAAAGAATGGTAAAGAACGACTTGGCTCTCGTTGAAAAAGAGATAAAGATAAACAATCTCGGTTAATTATGAATATATCTTTTGACGCATTGCCGCTGATAAGCGATAATATGTCGGGAATAGGTTATTGTCAGGCGGGACTTGTGGGTGAGATGATAAAGTCTCACCCGGAAGACCGCTATACATTTGACTATTTTTCCAGAAAGGATCATGAGGTTAAAAGAAACAGACTGGCAGCCTATATGCAGAAAAACTGTGATATCAATGAATCTCATTTTTCAGGATTTTTGTACAGAAGTATAATGAATATAATTCCTGTGCCGTACAGCCTGTTTTTTGGAAAAAAATCAGAGCTTACGCATTTTTTCAATTATATAATCCCGCCTTTTGTACATGGAAAAAAAGTTGTAACCATTCATGACATGGTAATAAGAGCGTATCCGGAAACAGTCCGTTTTCGTACCAAACAGCTTCTTCTTACCGGTATGAAAAAATCGATGAAGCGCGCAGACATAATAATAACAGATTCTGAATTCAGCAAAACAGAGATAGAAAAATATTACCCGCAGTTTAGCGGTAAGATACAGGTAGTTTACTGCGGTGTAAACACAGAAAAATTCTATCACATTGAAGATACTGAACGCATAGAAAAAACGAAAAAAAATCTCGGTATAGAAAGTGAATATTTTCTTTACCTTGGCACAATAGAGCCGCGTAAAAATCTTGAACGTCTTATAGAAGCCTACAATATACTGAGCAAGAGGGACAGCAGCGTTCCAAAGCTTGTAATGGCAGGCGGAAAGGGCTGGCTCAACAGCGGAATATATAATAAAGTAAAAGAGTACGGGCTTGAAGAACGTGTTATTTTTACAAAGTATATTCCGGATGAAGATCTGTGTCCTCTTATGAACGGTGCGTGCGCATTTGTATTTCCGTCAATATATGAAGGATTTGGTATGCCGCCTCTGGAGGCAATGGCATGCGGTGTTCCCGTTGTTTCAAGCGGAGAGGCATCATTGCCCGAAGTGGTGGGAGACTGTGCTGTTATCGTTGATGCATATTCTCCCGAATCCATTGCTGATGGAATGTACAGAGTCTATACAGACAGGGAACTGAGTGATGACCTTAAGAAAAGAGGTATGCAGAGAGCTGCTGATTTTACATGGGAGAAATCGGCTCAGAAACTCCATGACATATACAAGGCGGTTCTTAGATGAAAATCTTACAGGTAAACAAATTATACAGCCCGCATATCGGCGGAATAGAGCGTGTTATACAGGATATCTCTGAAAATCTTAACGACAGATATGACATTGAAGTGCTTGTTTGTCAGCCAAAGGGAAAAACATCAGATGAAGTAATAAACGGTGTAAAAGTAAGACGTTCCGGCAGTATAGGAACGTATTTTTCTATGCCGGTTTCACTTCCGTTTCTTTTTCATTTTAAGAAATTGTCAGAAAAAGCGGACATTGTTCATTTTCATCTGCCTTTTCCTCTTGCAGATCTTGCCTGTATCCTGTCAGGATACAGAGGGAAAGTAGTGATAAGCTGGCATAGTGATATAGTCAAACAAAAAAAACTTCTGACTTTGTACAAGCCGCTTATGAATGCTTTTCTTAAGAGGGCTGACTGTATTTTGGTTGCCACAGAAGGACATATTAAAGGATCTTCATATCTCAGGCCGTATGCAGAAAAATGCAGAATAATCCCCTATGGAATAGACATCAGTATCTATGAAGAAGCAGAAAAATATCCTTTCCTTACGGAAAAACTTAATAACAAAAACAATAAAAAGCTTATGTTTACAGGAAGGCTTGTATATTATAAAGGAATTGACGTTCTTATAAAAGCGATGAAATATACAACAGACTGTGAGCTTTTTATAGCCGGAGACGGAGTTCTGCATGACTTGCTTTTACAGGAGGCAAATGCCGGCGGTATATCTGACAGGGTACATTTTCTGGGTGTTCTTTCAGATGAAGATCTGAGAGCGTCTTTTAATGACTGTGATATATTTATACTTCCGTCAGTTGAAAACAGTGAGGCTTTTGGAATTGTTCAGATGGAGGCTATGGTTTACGGAAAGCCGGTTATAAATACATCTCTTCCTACAGGTGTTCCGTATGTAAGTCCTGATAAGGTAAGCGGACTTACAGTAAAACCTAAGGACGAAAAAGCTCTTGCTGAAGCTGTTGAGTTGCTGGTGCATAATGATGAACTTCGTGAGCAGTACGGCAGAGAAGCTTACAGACTGGTAAGAGAAAATTATGACATGCACAGAGTAACAGACAGAATAAGTCAGATATACGAAGAGCTGACAGGAAAGGCGGATAAATAAATGAAAGCATTAATAATAGGTGCAGCCGGATTTGTAGGCGGTCATCTTATAAATCATCTTGCTGCGGACTGCGGTTATGAAGTATATGCAACAAAGCTTGCACATGAGACACTTGAAACTGAAAATGCTTCTGTTCACAATCTGGATATACTGGACAAAAACGCTGTATCGGAGCTTTTGAATGAGATAAAGCCGGATGAGATATATCACCTTGCAGCTCAGAGTTCTGTCAGGTTGTCATGGGATAAACCGCAGCTTACAGCGGATATAAACATAAAGGGTACAATAAATGTACTTGAAGCTGTCAGGGATTCAGGATGCAGTCCAAAGATTCTTCTTGTCGGCTCAGGCGAAGAATATGGATATCTTCAGCCTGATGAGATTCCTGTAAAAGAAGATACACTGCTCAGAGCCGGAAATATCTATGCTGCAACCAAGGCGTGTCAGGGCATGCTGGGAGAGATCTATGCAAGGGCGTACGGTATGGATATCATTATGGTCAGAGCATTTAATCATATAGGTCCGGGACAGTCAGACATATTTGTAATAGCAGATTTCTGCAGACAGACAGTACTGGCCGAACTGGGTAAAAAAGAACCTGTGATAAGCGTCGGAAATCTCGCTGCACAGCGTGATTTTACTGATGTACGTGATATTGTCAGAGCCTATTCTTCACTTATGAAATCAGGAAAATCAGGTCAGACATATAACGTTGGAAGCGGTACGGCAAGAAGCATACAGCAGATGCTTGACATGATACTTGAAAAATCATCTGTCAGCATAGAAGTAAGACAGGATCAGGCAAGAATGCGTCCGAGTGACGTACCTGTTATTGCTGCTGATATAAGCAGAATAAAAAATGATACCGGATGGAGTCCGTGCATACCGCTTGACAGGACGATTGATGATATCATGGATTATTGGAGAGAAAGGGAAAAATAATGAAAAAAACACTTGCGTTTATATCGGCATTTCTTATCATGGCGGTTTCATCGGGTTATTTACCGACAGAAGCTGCCGCAGAATCAGATTATTCGTCAGAAGTATCCATGACAGAAGACGGAATGAAAAATGCCGAAGAATCTGTCAGGGCATTTGTTGACAGGCTCTATAATCTGGTTCTCGGCAGAAATCCTGACCCGTCGGGATTTGAGAGCTGGACACGACAGCTTTTGAGTGGTGAACGTACTGCGGCACAGGTTTCGTACGGCATTATATTCAGCAGGGAATATAGTGAAAAAGAAACTTCCGATGAGGATTACGTTGAAATGATGTATAACGTAATGATGAACAGAAGTCCGGATTCGCAGGGAAGAGTACAATGGCTTTCACGTCTTTCCAATAACATGAGCCGTCTGTATATTTTCTGCAGTTTCATAAATTCATCTGAGTTTTCCCGTATATGCAGTGACTATGGAATAATAAGAGGAGATATCTCTCCAACAGAGAACAGAGATAAAAATGCGGATGTAACAGCATTTGTAAACAGGCTTTACAGGCTTTGCCTTGGCAGAACTCCGGATATAGCCGGACTTAACAACTGGTGTGGTTCTCTTAACGCAAAAGATCAGACAGCGGCCGAAGCTGTGAGAGGATTTGTATCTTCTGAAGAATTCAGAAACAAAAATGTTTCGAATGAAGAATATGTAAACATAATGTACCGTACACTCTTTGACAGAGAAGCTGACTCTCAGGGGAAAGCGCACTGGGTATCATGTCTTGAAGACGGATATTCGAGAACAGCGGTTTTAAGAGGATTTGTTGAATCATCCGAATTTTCTGCACTATGTCAGAGATATGGAATTGAACGGGGAAGTATAAATATCGGTGGATGGAAGAAAAATTCAGACGGATTTTCAATATACTATCATCCGGACTCGGAGAAACTTGTAAAGGGATACTCAAAAATAGACGGAGTCAATTATTACTTCGATGATGAAGGGATACTCCGTACTGATTGGAGCAGACTTACAAAATGTGTGAACACATCATCTTCCGTTTACAGTTACGCTGATATGATAAATGACATATCACAGCTCCAGCAGCAGTATCCTTCACTTGTAACTGTAAGAACTCTGGGGACTACAGCTGACAGAAGACAGATATGCGATATGGTAATCGGCAATCAAGATGCAGCAAAGCAGATTGTAATACAGGCAGGCAGCTATGCTACTGAATATATGGGAAGCATGCTGGTCATGAATCAGGCAGAGGAACTGCTTTCGTGTTACTGGAACGGAAGTTATTCAGGACGATCCTACAATCAGCTTCTTGAGGATTATCAGATTCATGTCATTCCTATGCTTAATCCCGATGGCATTGCGTTAAGTCAGAACGGATTTGACGCAATAAGATCCATGTCAGTCAGATCCCGTATAATGGAGATATACAGACAGGATTTTAATGAAGGTGTAACAGAGACTGAACTTAATGAATATCTCAGAAACTGGAAGTCAAATGCGCTTGGTGTTGATCTTAACAGAAACTTTGCTGTTGATGAATGGTATGAGCAGGATGCGGCAAAGAGACCGGGATGTTCTATGTATCCGGGTGTATCGCCTTTCTCAGAAAATGAAACAAAGGCTGTTTCAGGTCTTGTAGACTCTCTTGAAGACTGTCGTGCAGTAATAAGCTACCATTCTTCAGGATCCATTATTAACTGGAAATATCATCAGACAGGTGAGTTTAATGATAAGTGTTTCTCGATTGGAAGTGCACTTAAAAACGTTACAGGTTATGCTCTTTCTCCGGATGTATCCGATGCAGGAGGGTTCAGTAACTGGGCGGCTGATGTAAAGAAGATACCTGCATTTACAATAAAAACAGGTAACGGTAATCCTCCTTTGGAATACCGCGAATATGAAAGCATATGGAACGCTAACAAAAATGTGATTCCGTATCTTCTTTCTTCGCTTGGATGATTTTCATACATATTAAAGAAAAAAAAGAAGGTTGAAAAGTTTTTTATGAAAGAACTGTATAACTACAGACAGATGATATTCAGTCTTGTAAAAAAAGATCTCAGAGGAAGATATAAAGGCTCAGTACTTGGATTTTTATGGACATTTGTCAATCCGCTTCTGCAGCTTTGCGTTTATACGATTGTCTTCTCTGTTCTTCTTCCTACCAATATAGATAAATATTATCTTCATCTTTTTGTTGCTCTTATCCCATGGATTTTTTTCTCCAGTTCAATAACTGTAGGTTCAAGCTCCATAATAGCACAAAAAGATCTGGTAAAGAAAATTTATTTCCCCAGAGAAGTAATTCCGATAGCTTATGTAACAAGCTGCTTTGTAAATATGCTTCTTTGCTTTGTGGTTATTTTCGTAGTTATCGCATTCTCAGGTATAGGATTTAATTTTATTGCACTGCTTTATCTGCCGGTTATTATGATAGTCGAATACCTCTTTGCACTCGGAATGGCAATGCTCACATCGGCTGTAACAGTGTATTTTCGCGATCTTGAGCATATTCTCGGAATAGTGACAATGGCGTGGATGTATATGACTCCTGTTATGTACTCAGTTGACATAGTTCCGGAAAAATACCAGTCTTTATTCAGTCTGAATCCTATGACGCCGGTTATTCAGGCATACAGAGATATACTTTATTTTGCAAAAGTCCCTGAGCTTTCCACACTTGCCTCGGCATTTGTACTCGGAGTTATATTTCTGGCAGTAGGAAGTCTGGTATTTACCAAACTTAAGAAACGCTTTGCGGAGGAGTTATAATGTCACAGGAAGATGCAATAGTAATAAAGGACGTTCAGAAAAAATTCAGAGTTTTCTATGATAAGGGACAGAGTTTCAAGGAGATTCTTCTTTTCAAAAACAGAAGTCATTATGAAGAGAGAACTGTGCTTAACGGTATATCACTTACAGTAAAAAAAGGTGAGGCAATAGGTCTTGTAGGTCATAACGGCTGCGGTAAGAGTACTCTTCTTAAACTGATGACACGAATTCTGTATCCGGATAACGGTTCAATCAGCATTAATGGACGTGTTTCAAGCCTTATTGAACTCGGTGCAGGATTTCATCCTGATATGAGCGGAAGGGAAAATATATATACAAACGCAGCTATATTCGGACTTACAAAAAAGGAAATCGACAAAAGACTCAATGACATAATAAGCTTTTCAGAACTGGAGGAGTTTATTGATAATCCTGTACGAACATATTCTTCAGGTATGTACATGAGACTTGCTTTTTCAGTTGCTATAAATGTTGACGCCGATGTTCTGCTTATAGATGAAATACTTGCCGTAGGTGATGCGAATTTTCAGGCAAAATGCTTTAACAGACTTCAGGAGATTAAAGCCAGTGGTACGACAATAGTAATTGTATCTCACGCCCTTGCGCAGATCGAGCAGATCTGTGACCGTACAGTCTGGATAAATGACGGTAAGATCTGTGCAGAAGGTGCTCCCCGTGATATTCATCCGGTTTATCTTGAGTTTATGGGTAAAAACATGCGTGATACCGAAAGTGCAAATCTTATTGCAAGCAACAATACCCGATGGGGAAATCAGAATATAAAGATAAAGGAAGTAAAAGTTCTTGATGATGAGGGCAATGACGGAAAAGCAATTGCGACCGGCAGCAGAGTAACATTCACGATTGATTACGAAATGGTGAAAAAAACGGAGAATGTCGTTTTTGGCATTGCAATCTACAGAGTTGACGGGATACACTGTTATGGTGTAAACACTCTGATAGACGGTCTTCCTGCGATAACCGTTGACTCGGATGGAAGTTACAGCATAACCATAGATAAACTGCAGCTTCTTCCGGGTGAATATATTCTTGATGTATCTATAGAAAATACAGACGCGGTGCCTGTTGATTACTATAAAAATGCGCGTCGCTTCGTAACATTTTCTCCGGTTTCCGATGCCGGATGCTTCAGACTGGAACATACATGGAAAATAAATTAATCAAAGGTGGTACTGATATGCCTGATAAATCAGAAAAAAATATTTGTATAGAAGATATAATGGATGAAATCAGAGCTGAGATAAAGGAAAAAGGCTATAACAGTTCAATGCTCAGCTTTGAGGATGTAAAATGTGATACATCTCTTAATGATCATACAGTAGTAGGCAAGGATATGTATGCTAAAAATCTGCAGTATGTAAATCTTAACTATGGTGTTCAGCCTTATAAGCAGCTCTTCGGCAGAAGACCGGTAGTAATATTCAGGAAAATATTAAGAAAACTGATAAAATTTTATATAGAGCCGATCGTTGAGGATCAGAATGCACTCAATGTTCGATTTGTGCAGCTTTTCAACTACATTGACGGTAACGTTAAGCCTGTGGATGATGCTGTAAATCTTAACACATTAAGCAAACAGATAGATGATCTTGAACTCAGGATGAAATCAGCTTCATCATATACAGAGAATCTTGAGAAGAGAATAGCTCTGCTTGAAAAAGAAAATGAAGAGTTAAAATCACGTATCAGCATATCGGAGGCTCTCTGACAAATGAAAATAATTCAGCTTCTTCCTACTATCTCATTTGGCGATGCTGTGGGAAATGACACTTTAGCGCTAAAAAAGGTTATATCGGAACTTGGATACGAAACAGAGATATATTCTGAAAATGTAGACGAAAGACTTCCGAAAAAATCAGCGCACAAACTTTCAAAAATTCCGAAACTGAATAAAAACGACATTATCATCTATCATAAGTCAACCGGTACACGCATGAGCTTCGAACTGGATAAGTATAAATGTCATAAGATGATGATATATCATAATGTTACACCTCCTCATTTTTTCGCTCCGTATAGTCTGAGAAGTGCAGAACTTACTAAGTACGGTCTTGAGGGAATGAAGTACCTTTCTGATAAGATAGAGTACTGTATGGCTGATTCAGAGTTTAACAGACAGAATCTTATAGATGCCGGTTACAAATGTCCTATAGACGTAAGACCTATACTTATTCCGTTTGATGATTATAAAAAAACTCCAAACGAATCTGTTATAAAAAAATACAGAGACGGGTATGTAAACATTATTTTTGTCGGAAGAATAGCTCCTAACAAGAAACAGGAAGACATAATACGCACTTTTTGCTACTATAAAAAATATATAAACAGCAAGTCGAGACTTATTTTTGTCGGTTCGTACTCCGGTATGGAGAGCTATTATGACAGACTGACAAGATATGTGAAAGCACTGGAGCTGGATGATGTTGTGTTTACCGGACATATTCCTTTTGCGGATATACTTGCTTACTATCATGCTGCAGATGTTTTTCTCTGTATGAGTGAACATGAAGGCTTTTGTGTTCCTTTGGTTGAAGCAATGTTTTTTGATGTACCTGTAGTGGCATACAGCAGCTGTGCTGTTCCATATACGATGAACGGAAGCGGAGCAGTAATAGATACCAAAGATCCGGTGGAAGTTGCTATGCTTATAGACAGGATAGTTAATGACAGTGTTCTAAAGGATAAACTTATAAAATCACAGCGTGAGAGACTTAAGGATTTTTCATATGAAGAAGTGAAGAAGACTTTTGTAAACCAGCTGCAGTCGTATATAAAATCAATTTAAGGTGATATAATATTATGAAGAAGATAGGTTTTGTCATTCCATGGTACGGTGAAAATATTCCTGGCGGTGCAGAGATGGAACTTCGTGAAGTTACATCCCATCTTCAGAAGGCAGGAGCAGATGTTGAGATTCTTGCTACTTGTGTAAAGGATTTTACAAGTGACTGGAATACCAACTACTATAAGCCGGGGATGGATAATGTCGGCGGTATTCCTGTAAGGCGTTTTAAAGTTAAAAAGAGAGACACAGGTGTTTTTGATGCTGTAAACGCAAAACTTATGAAAAACGAACTGATAAGTATTAAGGAAGAAGAAGCATTTATTGAAAATATGGTAAACAGTACTGATCTGTATGAGTATATTGCTTCTCACAGCAATGAATATTCGTTTTTTGTATATATTCCGTATATGTTCGGCACTACCTACTTCGGAATAAGAGCCTGTCCTGAGAAGGCAGTTCTTATACCTTGCTTTCATGATGAAGCGTACGCCTATATGACAAGATTCAGGGAAGCTTTTGCGGTCGTGCGGGGGATGATTTTTAACGCACGCCCTGAGCTGGAACTTGCTGAACGTTTGTATGACACCTCGAATGTCAGCAAAATACTTATGGGTATCGGTATGGATACTGATATCAGCGGTGACGCTGAGAGATTCCGTAAGAAGTCTGGCATAGAGGATCCTTTTATTCTGTACTGCGGGAGAAAGGACAAGGGCAAAAATGTGGACACTCTTCTCAGGTATTTTGATGAATACAGAAGAAGAAACAATACCAATCTCAGACTTGTACTGACAGGCGGCGGAAAACTTGATTTTCCGGAAAGTTCACGTGAGTATATTCACGACCTGGGATTTGTTGATGTGCAGGATAAGTATGATGCACAGACAGCCGCAGCGCTTTTGTGTCAGCCTTCGAAGAACGAGAGTTTTTCTCTTGTTATAATGGAGAGCTGGCTTTGCGGCAGACCGGTGCTTGTTCACAGCGGCTGTGAAGTTACAAAGAATTTTGTAAGAGAATCAGACGGCGGACTTTATTTTGCTGACTATTTTGAATTTGAGGGATGCGTAAACTTCATTCTGAAAAATGAAGAAATCAGCAAAAAAATGGGACTCAACGGTCGCGGATATGTTCTTGAGAATTTTTCATGGGATATAATAGTGGAAAAATACATGAATTTCTTTGAAAAACTTGAGAGTGAAAGAATAAGTAAATAAAAATAATAATACAGGGTATAAAAAATGAAAAGAATAGCTTTTATTAATCAGCGTTACGGGCTCGAGGTTAATGGCGGATCAGAATACTATACACGTCTGATGGCCGAACGGCTTGCCGGCAGATACGAAGTCGAGGTGCTTACTACAAAAGCACTCGACTACGTAAAATGGGAAAATCACTATGAACAGGATACAGAGATAATAAACAACGTTCTGGTGAGAAGGTTTAAAACAGACAGGAACAGAGCAGAGGATTTTAATAAGTACAACGAAAAATATCTTACCTTTATCAGAGAAAACGGCGGAGACATAGCAAAAGAGGAAAAATGGTTTGAAAAACAGGGACCGGTTTCCTCCGAATGTATAGAATTTATCCGCAGTAATGCTGATAAGTATGATATTTTTATTTTTGTAACATATCTTTATTATCTTACTGTAAAAGGTCTTCCGGAGGTAAGTGAAAAGGCGGTTCTTATCCCTACCGCACACGAAGAACCGTATATACATTTTAAATTTTATGAGGATTTCTTTAAAAAGCCGGCAGGTTTCATTTTCCTTACCGACGAGGAAAAGGAACTTGTACACAGTCTATTTAAAAATGAAGATATACCGTATGATGTTATGGGGACCGGTGTTGATGTTCCTGAAAACATTGATGCTGAGGGTTTCAGAAAAAAACATAACCTTACTGATTATATTATATACGTGGGTCGTATAGATGAGGGAAAGAACTGTCCTCAGCTTTTTCAGTATTTCAGGGAGTATAAAAAGAGAAATAAAAATACTCTTAAGCTTGTACTTATGGGAAAACCAGTGTGTGACATACCTGATGACAAGGATATACTGAATCTTGGCTTTGTAAGTGAACAGGAAAAATTCGATGGTATAGCAGGCGCAAGGATGCTGGTTCTTCCTTCAAAGTTTGAAAGTCTGTCAATCTCTGTTCTTGAAGCCATGTCCCTTGGCGTTCCTGTACTTGTAAACGGTGCCTGTGAAGTACTTAAGGGACACTGCCTGAAGAGTGACGGCGGTCTTTACTATAACAATTATTTTGAATTTGAGGGCTGTCTTGAGTATATGCTTAAAAATCGTGAAAACATGGAGATTATGAGCCGTAACTCAGAGCTTTATATAGATAAGTATTACAGGTGGGATGTAATTACAGACAGATTTTCAGAATTTCTTGAGAAGATCCGATAAAAAAACTGATGAATTTTATGTTTGGGAAAGGGTTGTAAATGTTTTTATTTTCTTTATTTGTTTGTGTATTTTTAATGCTGCTGATAACAGGTATGATGTTTCCGCATATCAATATATTAAAATCAGCAGTCGTTTCTGTTTCACTTTTCTTTTGCCTTTATACAATTGTAAGCAGTATGTTTTTTCTGGCTGATAATTTCAGAATGCTTTATGTCATGCTGGTTTGTGGTTTAATACTTTCCGGAATACTGCTGTTTTTATTTCTGGTAAAAAAGAAAAGACCGGTGTATGACTTTGATATCAGGCAAGTCATTCTTCCGATGCTTGTATGCATTGCGTCAGTACCTTTTGTGACGCTTAAAAATCAATATTTTGGTATGGGGCAGGATCAGGGTGTTTATCAGACTGTTGCTGTGAATTATTGTTACGGAATTACAGACAGAGAGCAGACTATTGATGAATACAGCATACTGCCTGATGAAGATGCCAGGGCCTGCAGGGAAATAGCTGAGGAATATTTCGGCGGCTATGATCTTGACTATACCTTGTATGTGGATACAGACAAGGATGAATCAGTTTTGCCCGGAATGTATCATGGCATACCTGTTTTTGCGTCAATGCTTGCACTCTGGGCAAAGATATCAGGAATTCCGGGTATGCTTGGGATACAGACTGTCTTTTATGTATGTTCCATAATGCTTGTAATGTTTGCCTGTTCCAATATGAAACTGAAAGGATATGCGCAGGTCATTGCAGGACTGGTTACGGCATTCTGCTCTGTGGTAATATGGGTGACAAAGTCAGCACTTACCGAGCCGTTCCAGATGCTTTTATTTTCATTGTTTATATACTTTATAACTGACAATGATAATAAAAACAGAAGATGGTTTTCTGTATTTCCTGTTATAGCGTTTTCTTTTTTCCATGTGTGTATATTTACAATTGTATCGGTATATCTGGTTATCTATATATGCAGATATATTTTTGAAAAAGAAAAACAGTTTATTTACTGTTCATTCATAACAGTTGCGGCTTATATTGCCGGATACTTTACTATGTTTATTCAGCAGCCGCAGTACACTATGAAAAATTACAGAGACATTTATGAACGGTTGAATTTTTTAAGCGAGGACAATATGAGAGCAGTAATTTTACTGACCTGTATTGCAGTTTTTATTGTTCTGGCATCGTTTTTTTCAGTTTATGAAAAGACAGCAAAATCCGATGATCTGCTGAAAAAAATAAATGAAAAAAATATATATAAAATTGCAGTGATTATTGTTCTGGTGCTGCCGGTTATATATATGGCGGTAAAAATGTTTATGAAATCATATACGTTTGATGACGTCAGAAATACATCGATAGCAGGTTTTACAATGACCACAGGTGCTTTTATCCTTCCGTTTGCTATGATAACGGTGATTATAAAAACTGATATCGTTACAAAGGATACAGACAGACTTACTGTATTTACTCTCTTTGCTTACTGTGTTCTTTTCTATTCTGCGTTCTTAAGACCGGATATAAAGTTCTATTATTATTATTCCCGCTATCTGGCTCCGTTTATTCCTGTGCTTGCTGTGTTTACAGCACTTGCTGCAGACAGATGCAGATGGTTTGTTTCTGTTCCGGTTGCAGCCGCTTCAATGGCTTGTATTATGCCGTTTAATATTTATCTTAAGAATAATATGGATGATACCAGAACAGAATGGAGTCTGGAAGAAGACTACAGTCAGGTAATATCAGAAGGTGACTGTGTTATTATTGATGAAGATATGCTCCAGACATCGTATTTTACAGTAAGAAATATGAACAGAGCAGCTGTTTTTCCGGTGTACAGGGAACTTACAGAAGAAATTGAATTTCTTGAAGATCATTATAATAACATATATTATCTTACGGATGATGAAATTATCGACTATCCGGATGGGTATGATGTTGTGTACAGCAATATTCTTTACAGAAGTGAAGATGATCTGAATAATGTTGGAGAGATATTTCCGATGAGTACCGAATTTTATTCAGATACCAGGAAGGTACGGATACTTTATATGAATACAGATAAACAATAAGGGTTAATTTGGAGGACTGATAATATGAAACTGATTATTCAGATACCATGCTATAATGAAGAAGAGACACTTGAAATAACATACAATGATCTTCCAAAGCATATAGAGGGAATAGATACAATCGAATATCTTATAATCAATGACGGAAGCAAGGATAAAACAGTTGAAAAAGCAAGGGAACTCGGTTTTCATCACATTGTGTCATTTAAACAGAACAAAGGCCTTGCCAAAGGGTTTACAGCAGGCCTTGATGCCTGTCTCCACCTCGGTGCGGATATCATAGTAAATACTGATGCTGATAATCAGTACTGCGGAGCTGATATTGAAAAGCTTGTGCGTCCGATTCTTGATGAGAAGGCAGATATAGTAATAGGTGAACGTCCTATTGATGAAACCGAGCATTTTTCATGGAAGAAGAAAAAGTTTCAGCATCTTGGAAGCTGGGTGGTAAGAGTGGCTTCAGGTACAGATATTCCTGATGCGCCAAGTGGTTTCAGAGCTTATTCCAGAGAAGCGGCGCTTCGTATAAACGTTGTAAACAACTACACATACACACTTGAAACTATTATACAGGCCGGACACAACAAGACGGCGATGATATCAGTTCCAATCAGAACAAATGCTGAAACCAGACCTTCGCGTCTGTTCTCAAGTATGTGGAGATATATGAAGCGTTCTGCGTCAGTTATAACAAGATCGACAATTATGTATAGTCCTCTCAGATTTTTCGGTATAGTTGGTGTTGTTCTTTTCGTTCTGGGCCTTATACTCGGAATAAGATTTCTCGTGTTTTTCCTTTCCGGAGACGGAGACGGACATATACAATCCCTTATTCTCACAGCCATTCTCATGATGCTTGGTTTTCAGACAGTTATCACAGGTTTGCTTGCTGATACTATCGCAGCCAACAGAAAGATAATGGAGGATATTCAGTACAGAGTAAGAAAAATGGAGTGTGAAACGGATAGGGAAAAATGTATAAAATAAAAGACATCAGAAAAAAACGCATTTTATATATTACAACAAAGAATACGGACTATATACGTGTAACTCAGGAAACGGGTATTCTGAAAAATCAGGAAAATGAAGTGACAGTTGCAGGAAGCAGTGACAAAAGCTACCTGAAACGCCTTCTCCATGTATGGAAGTTTCTTCTTAAGACTGATATGGAAAAATATGATATGACATTTGTGGGTTTTGCCCCTCAGCTTGTTATTCCTCTTTTTAAGAGAAAGCTTAAGAAAAAAACTCTGATAATGGATTTTTTTATTTCCGTTTATGATACACTTGTATTTGACAGAAAAAAGTTCAGACCGGGCGGATTTATTGCCGGGATACTGAAACGGCTGGACACATTTACGATAAATGCGGCAGAGTGGGTGATTGCTGATACCAGGGCACATGCTGATTATTTTTGCAGCGAGTTCGGATATCCTGCTGAAAAAACGGAGGTTCTTTATCTGGAGGCTGACAGAAACATATATTATCCTAGAGAATGTGTTAAACCGGATAAATATCAGGGGAAGTTCGTTGTGCTTTACTTTGGCAGTATTCTTCCGCTTCAGGGAATAGAGGTTATCCTTGACGCAGCAGAGCTCCTTGAAAATGAAGACAATCTCCGGATTGTAGTAATCGGCCCTGTAAAATGCGGGAAGAAAGCACAGCGCATTACAGAGTACATTGACTGGCTTCCTCAGGAGGAACTGGCTGAATATATATCATATGCCGATCTGTGTCTTGGCGGGCATTTTAGTTCGGATATAAACAAGGCAAAAAGAACGATAGCAGGGAAAACCTATATCTATACTGCAATGGAAAAGCCGGTTATACTTGGTGACAATAGCGCTAACAGAGAACTTTTTGAAGAGTCTGACAAGGTTCATTTTGTCCCGAGGGGTGACGCAAAGGCTCTTGCCCGGGCGATACTGAAAGAGAAACAAATATATGAAAAAGATTGCTGGTATAATTAAAAAACACTATAAAAAGTTCGGAACCCTTCTGATGATAGCGGCAGTGTTTTTTATAGTGAAAAAAATACTGTCCATGGATGCTGACTATTCAGTGCTGTTCAGCGGAAAAACCGCTGTTTATACAGTAATTTGCATGCTTATTCAGACGGCTGTTATTATTTTTATGAGCATACCATGGTTAAAGCTTGTAAAGATACTTTCATCTGAACAGATACCGTACAGAAAGGCACTTGCTGTATATACAAAATCAAATTTTCTGAAGTATGTTCCGGGAAATGTGTTTCAGTATATCGGGAGAAATCAGCTGGCAGCGGATATGGGAATAAGTCATGCTGATGTCACTTGTGCAACGGTTATGGACATTATTTTCAGCATGGCAGCCCCGTTCACAATCGGACTTGTTCTTGTGGGCAGCGGTGCAGGAAAAATACTTGAAGTTTACGGAAAGAATTTTCTTGTTGCCGGTCTGGCGGGTGCTACGGTTTTACTTGCTGTTATTCTAGTCGTTTTCAGATTCAGACACAGGTTTTCCCCGACTCTTGAAAAGTACAGAAAAATCTTCATGAAACAGAATATATCCCGTATTCTTCTGACATTTATGTACTATCTTGTTCAGAATGCGGTTACAGTTCTTATGTGCATTCTTGCTCTGAGATATATAATTGGTATTACACAGAATATGTCCGGTATTCTGATGTTTTCGGGTGTGTATCTGTTCTCCTGGATAGTAGGATTTATAACACCCGGCGCTCCGGGAGGGATAGGTGTCAGAGAAGCGGTTATGATGCTCGTATGCGGCGAACAGGCAGGCTCAGACGATATTGTGCTTTTCCTGATAGTGATGAGAGTGGTATCGGTGGCTGCTGACGCACTGGCATTTGTCGTGGGCCTGGTTGTCGGCGCAGGGCTTAAGACTGATGATGATAAATAAAAAATTGCTACAAATATAATTATTTTAATATACATTTTGCCGAACGTGGCATATAATTTACTTATAAGAATCGCAAACATTCCTTTATAATCAGGAGGAAAAACATATGAATTTTAAAAAAATACTCACATTAAGCTGCTGTCTGACACTTGCACTTAATATGTTTACAGGATGCGGCAGTGAAAAAACCGATTCATCCGGATCTGCAGCAGAAAGTACAACGCAGGATTCACAGTCTGAAGTTACTGAAGCTGAAGTAACAGAAGCACAGGAAGAAGAGTACGAACCTGAGGTAGTTGAAGTGCCTGAACTTGAAGGATATTCACTCCTCTGGAATGATGAATTCAGCGGTAAGGAGCTTGACAGAACTATCTGGACATATGATCCTCACGAACCGGGCTGGACTAATTCAGAACTGCAGGAATATACTACTTCTGAAGAAAATGTATTTACAAGAGACGGAAAACTCGTGCTCAAGGCTATAAAAACAAAAGATGAAAACGGAAACGCCTATTACACTTCCGGAAAGATCAAGGGGCAGAACCTCAAAGACTTTATGTACGGTAAGGTAGTAGCAAGGGCAAAAGTTCCTGAAGGAAAGGGGTTATGGCCTGCTATCTGGATGATGCCTACAGACGAACAGCACTATGGTCAGTGGCCTAAGTGCGGTGAGATCGATATTATGGAAGTTCTCGGACACCAGACAGATACTGCATACGGAACAGTACACTATGGTGAACCACATGGGGAACAGCAGGGAACGTATGTTCTTGAAGGCTCAGATACATTTGCAAGTGATTTCCACGAATTTTCAGTTGAGTGGGAACCGGGTGAGATGCGCTGGTATATAGATGGAAATCTCTATCACACAGTAAACGACTGGTTCTCAGCTGTTGACGGTGAAGACGACAAGCCGTATCCGGCACCGTTTGACCAGACATTCTTTGTTCAGCTCAATCTTGCAGTAGGCGGTACATGGCCGGGAAATCCTGATGCAACAACTGACTTTGAAAAGGCAGAATTCCTTATAGATTATGTTCGTGTATATCAGAAACCTGAGTATGATACAAACGTAACCAAGCCGGTTCCGGATTTCAGAGAACCTCTCGAAGACGGAAACTATATCTACAATGGTGACTTTGCTGAGGCCGAGGCGCTCGACGATGAAGACAACTGGAGATTTCTCCTCTTCAATGAAGGTGAAGGCTCAGCTGAGATAAAAGACAATACACTCACAGTAAAGACAGACGCATGGGGTACAGAGGATTATTCTGTACAGATTGTGCAGGCTGAACTCCCTATGTACAAAGGAAGCAAGTACAGACTTACATTTGATGCATGTGCATCGGAAAAGCGTAAGATGAAGGTTTGTATCTCAGCTCCTACAAGCGGCTGGGTGCGTTATCTTCAGGATACACCTGTAGGTCTTACAACTGAATGGCAGTCATATGCGTATGAATTTGAAATGACCAAAAAGACTGATCATAACGGTCGTCTTGAATTTAATCTCGGAAGACGTTCATCTCTTGCTGATGTAAATATTAAGAATGTACGTCTTGTACAGGTTGAAGAATTCAGCGATGATGCTGTATTTGTAAAATAAGCTTTTTTCCCATCCTAAATTTTATACACAAGACAAAAAGTCCCGGTTTTACTCCCGGGACTTTTTGTTTTGTGTGAATTTATTTTATGATTTCCACTCTCATAAGATTTGTGTTTCCTGAAACGCCAAGAGGTACTCCGGCAGTAAGGACTACTGTATCTCCTGATTCAACAAATCCTGCTTTTTTTGCAGCCTCCGCAGCTTCCATGAAAAGTTCATCTGAATTTGTTTTTTCATCTATGACAAGCGGTACAACACCCCAGGACATATTCATCTGACGGCGGATATGCTCATCTGTTGTACAGCTGATTATAGGTACATCAGGTCTGTACTTTGATATGAGTCTTGCAGTTGAGCCTGCCTTTGTGACGGTTATTATAGCTCTTGCATTGAGGTCGTGCGCCGTTGTAACTGTTGCATGTGCGATAGCATTGGCGATTGTATGTGTTAAGTCAGCCATTGTCGTTGGCGGTCTGTTCTTGAATCGTGAACGGTAGTTAATGTTCTGTTCTGTGGTTTCAGCAATAAGTGCCATTGTTTTTACAGCGTCCACAGGATATTTTCCTGCAGCAGTCTCACCGGATAGCATTATAGCGCTTGTGCCGTCGTATATCGCGTTGGCCACGTCGGTTATCTCAGCTCGTGTAGGACGTGGATTTGATATCATTGATTCAAGCATCTGTGTTGCTGTGATGACTTGCTTTCCGGCGTTGTAGCCTTTGTGAATAAGTGTTTTCTGAATAGCAGGAATCTGTTCAAAAGGGATCTCGACGCCCATGTCACCCCGGGCAACCATTATGCCGTCTGCAACCTCGAGTATTTCGTCAATATTTTCAACGCCTTCGAGGTTCTCTATCTTTGCAATAATGCGGACATCGAACCAGCCAAGGCTGTGAGTGTATTTTCTGAGATAGTTTATGTCAGCGGAGGATCTTACGAAACTTGCAGCTATAAAGTCATATTTCATCTTGGCACCGAACTCAAGGTCGTTCATGTCAGCTTCTGAAATGAACGGCATGGAGAGTTTAACTCCCGGAACGTTTATGCCCTTGTTGTTTGAGAGGATGCCGCCGTGGATGATACGGCATTCGATATCGGTAGCAGTGATTTTTTCTGCAACCAGTTCAACAACACCGTCGTTTATAAGGATTCTGTTTCCGATAGAAACATCCTGAGGCAGCTTCTGAAAGGTTATGCTTCCCACCTTGTCAGTACATGGTACGTCACGTGTTGTCAGTGTGTAAATGTCCCCGTCCTTTATCTCAACCGGTTTATCGTCGATAAATTTTCTCAGGCGTATTTCCGGTCCCTTTGTATCAAGCATAGTAGCTACAGGGAGATTAAGCTCCTCTCTGAGCCTGCATACCTGTTCGAGCCTCTTTTTATGAATCTCGTAGTCGCCGTGAGAAAAGTTAAAACGTGCAACGTTCATACCGGCTTTCATGAGTTCTCTCATAACAGAGTCATCATCAGTTGCAGGACCTACTGTGCAGACAATTTTTGTTTTACGCATTTTTTAATCCTCCGTTTTCTTATTTTCTTAAATTATGTCCATTTATATTATATTCTATCTCGTTATAAAGGTCAATAATCTGCAAAGAAAAAATCAGACAGCCTGACAATGAGGCTGTCTGATATTAATTGTCAAATATAAATTATTACCATGTCTTGAAAATACATCTTACAAAGTTGTAAATGTGAGCATGGATACTGTTATCACCATGGTATCCGCCGTTTACATAGTGCCATATGTGAGGAACACCGTTCTTTGTAAAGTTGTTATGGTAATTTTCAGGATTTGAGTAAACTACTGTGTCGTTGCTTCCTGCTGTGATAAAGAGGAGTGAAGGAGATTCTTCTTCAGAGTTCCACTTAAACGCGCCTGTTACACCTGGTGCAGGACAGATAGCACCAACGTAACCAAACAGATCAGGACGTTTCATGCCTATGAGGAGAGATTCTCTTCCGCCCATTGAGAAACCGGTAATAGCAGTGTTTTCTCTGCCTGTTTTTATACTGTATGTCTTCTCAATGTGAGGCATAAGATCTTTTGTAAGGTCATTAATGAAGTTGTCATAAGCTGCATTGTTTGCGTTATCCATTCCAGAGCAGTTTTCCTGTGTAGCACTTGAATAGATGTAAGGGAATACAACAATCATGTCTTCAGCACTGCCGTCAGCAATTGCGTTTCCGATAATCTGACGTGTGTACATTGTGCCGTTGCCCTTGATAATCATTCGGTCCTGATTCTCCCAGTAACCGTGCATTACATAGAGTACAGGATACTGTTTGTCAGCAGAATAATTTGCAGGGAGAAGGATGTTGTAAGGCTTGTTGCGCTTACATGTTGTTGAGTAATATGTAGCTGATTTTACTGTACCATACTGAACACCTGCTTTTTCCTGTTTTGAATCAGCTTTTTCAAATTCAGTTACAAGTGATTTTACATGGTTTGTGTATTCTGTTATAGTATGAAGTGTGCCTGCTGGTTTTTCAGCAACAGGGAATTCAGTAATCATACCAAGTAAATATTCTTTAAGATAAACTGCATCAGCTGCATCAACTGTTCCACTCTGATCCACATCGCCGTTTTTCCGAGCAGTTTTGTTTGTAAATCCTTCAACAAGACCACTCTTGAGGCGAACAAGGTCAGCAACTGAAATCTTGCTGTCAAAGTCAAGGTCACCCTTGATATTTGTTGTAGGAACTACGTTT
>JAEDJV010000263.1 GCA_016296165.1 Oscillospiraceae bacterium
AAAACAGCAGGATTTTTTCGGGTTTTATTTTCCCTAAATTTGATATAGAAAATGCATATATTTTTCTGGAAAACCTTTTAAAAATAAACGAAACTGCCGATAATATTATATATGGTATGCCAATACTTGAATCTGTATCCATTGCTGACGTAAAATCCCGCATCGAAAATCTGTCAAAATTAAAGGTTATTACTGACAGTTACAGAGACTTTATCGTAAATATCCGAATTGGAGGAAATGATTTTTGCAGCAGATATGGAGTAAGAAGGAAAATCAACGACAGCATTTATGATATACGGGTAATTTCTGATATCATAAGTGATATAGTAAATATTTTTTCTGCTGATTATGTTGTTTCAGCTCCGGTGTGGGAATATTTCGAAAATCCAAATGATAGTTCTGAGGAATGGAAAACAGGACTAAGGGCCGAATGTGAAAAAGATATTATTAACGGTTTGTTCGGGAAGACAGCAATCCATCCGTCACAGCTTCCGGTTATAGATGATGTTATGGCAGTAACTTACTCAGACTACATGGATGCTGTAAGTATTTTAAACTGGAATGATTCCAGTCTTGCTGTTTCAAAGAGTGCTGAGGGGAACCGGATGAATGAACAGAAAGTTCATACCAGATGGGCTGAAAAGGTACTGTTGAGATCAGCTATATATGGAATAAGAGAAAACAAATAACAGAGGAAGGAAATAACATAATTGCTATCAGTTACAGAAAACAAATCTACTTTTTCTGACCAGGATCTTGTTCAGATGGTCAGACGTGAAAACAATCCGAAGAGAAATTATCTTTTGGTGAACAGTAAACAGGGAAAGCATATTCCTGCAGATCCACATGATGTACTAACCCTTTTTTCCCAGCTTGCAGGATGCATTAAAGATGTTGTAAGTAATGAAAAGGTATTGTTTATCGGATTTGCTGAAACAGCTACTGCAGTTGGAACAGGTGTTGCCTCATGTTTTGAAAACGCCTGTTATGTACATACTACAAGGGAAAAGTATATATCGGAAAAATATCTTGTTGCCGAATTTTCAGAAGAACACAGTCATGCGGTTGAACAGCTTCTGTTTTTCAAAAACTGGGAGGAGACTGCTGCGGGACTTGACAGAATAGTATTTGTAGAAGATGAAATATCAACAGGAAAGACAATTGAAAATTTTGTAAAGGTTCTTAAAAAAGACAGATTTCTTTCTTCTGATATAAAGTTTTCAGCATGTTCTATATTAAACGGAATGTCTGATGAAAGAAAAAATGAACTTCTTTCTGAAAACCTGGATTTTTACTATCTTGCAAAAATATCTGCAACCCCGGACTCAGACGAAGTGTATTCTTTTGACAACATTCCAAGGGAAAAAAGAAATAGATTCGAATCTGAGGAAATCACAATAAGTGGAAAAGCTGAACTCAGAACAGGGATGAATGTTTCCGGGTATTTATCGGCATGTGCTTTGCTTTCAGAAAAAATCCGTAACAGCATTTCCTTTGAAAATCTGGATATTGCTGTTATTGGTACTGAAGAATGTATGTATCCGGCAATTTATACTGCCGCAGATATACTGGAAAAGAATTCTGCTTCATCAGTTGTAACGCACTCAACGACAAGAAGTCCAATTGTTGCAGATGCATCAGAAGGTTATCCGTTAAAATCAAGATATCAGATTGAAAGCTTCTATGATAAATCAAGAAAAACATATATATATAACTCTGATATTAAGAAATATGATATTGTACTGATAATCACCGACTCTGAAAATGATGGAGCAGATATCCGCAGTATTGCTGACGCCTTCAGGCTTTCTGATAAATTTATTACTGTAAGGTGGGTGAAATAAATGCGTTCGTCATATAGTGAAAATGATGTTACAATTCTTCTTAAGGACATAACCGGTCTGGTGGAACCACTTCCTGCAGATATACGCGAAAAATACATACAGTCTGGTACACATTATTGCGAAATGCTTCCTCTGGAATACAAGCCTGGAGAAAAATACTTTAGTCTTTACCGGG
>JAEDJV010000091.1 GCA_016296165.1 Oscillospiraceae bacterium
CGGTAATGACATTGACTGTGATTATCAGCTGCTCGATGTTAAAAAGGCAAAGGTTTATTTTTATAAAGAAATCACAAAAAATGTTGACGTATCAATAAATGCACCAAACATAACAGCTGCTGACGGATACAGAATAAAAAACATAACCTGCAGTTCTGTTTCAGTTACAGGTCCTGAACCATATGTAAATATGATAAGCGGATGCTCACTTTATCTTCCGCAGAATGTTTCATATGACTTCCGCAAATCTCTCAGCGTACAGGCAAATCTCCAGAATCTTACTTTTTTCAATGAAGAAGGCGAAAACATAAATGAACTTCTGGCTCCATATTACAAAAAAGATCAGTTCAAAATTAATAAAACAGACCTGTCAGTGATGATTAATGTTTCAATGGTCAAAAACCTTGATATCACATACAGCCTTACAGATGTGCCGGATTATTTTGATCAGGATTTCATCCTGAAACGTCTTTCACTGAGTGTTCCTTCAATTGCAGTTTCATCAGATGATCCTGCTCTGGAAAATATGGATACACTCCCTGTTGCTACAGAACAAAATATCTCACTTAGCAAAATCGGAATTGATTTTTCTACTACCTTTGATTTGAACAAAGCACTTGAAAGTTATCCAAAACTCTCAAATGACACCAAGATATCAGCATGCTATGTAAATTTCGATAACACCGGAATTTCTGAAAAAACTTTTGAAGGCATATCTTCTGATCACTTTATCATTAAAAATCCTTATGAATCTTCATATAAAGTTGAGCTTATAACCCAGAGGCTTCCGAATGTTACAATAGTCGGTCCGGCAGAGGATCTTGCAAAACTCACAGCCGATGACCTGACTGTTGAGATTGATATTCTGAAGAGCGAAATTTCTGACAACGGAAATATCAATCCGGGAATCACAACTATTAAAGCGCGCGTCCTCCCTCCTAAAGGATGCAGAAACGTATGGGTATTCGGAGAATATCCCGTAGATATTGAAATTTCAGAATTACCTGACGAACCGGAATTTACCTCCGCATCACATCAGGCGTACCCATCACCACGCGAAACAGTAGTTTCTGAAAACTCTAATTCAAATTATTAATTTTTCATCAAAATCCCCTGTATAGAATAATTTACAGGGGATTTTTTATTGGAAAATAGGAATATTTATGAACAAAGTATTAATTTTTCAAAACTTCCAAAAAAACTATTCACAAACTTATTTTTTTTGTGTATAATAATGTTGTATAGAATTGATTGAAATAAGTTGTATTTATTTTAATTTCTAAAATTTGAAAGGATGAATTACCAATGAACTCTACAAACAAGTTCACAAAAAAAGCTGTTGCTGCAATAGCTGCGTTCACACTTACTCTTTCCTCTCTCGGACAGACAGGTGCTCTCAAATCAGAAGATAACGTAAAGGCTGCTGGTTCAGATAACTATGCAAAACTTTTACAGGAATCACTCTTCTTCTATGATGCTAACATGTGCGGCAAGCAGGTTGAATCAAAAGGCTTAATGTCATGGAGAAGAAACTGTCATACAAGCGATGAAGTTGACGGCGGTTTCCACGATGCCGGCGACCACGCTATATTTGGTCTCCCACAGGGATTTACAGCTTCAGTACTCGCATGGAGCTACTATGAATTTAAAGATGCTTATGATGCACTCGGTCAAACAGAACACTACAAGACAATCATGAACCACTTCTGTGAATTCTTCAGAAATTCTACAAAATTAAGCGGTAATACGGTTACAAGTTTCCTCTACCAGAAGGGCGACGGTGATGAAGACCACAGCTACTGGGGTGCTCCTGAACTTCAGACAGGCAACAGAAAGATGTTCTGGACATCAAACAGTGCAAGCGACATGGCAGCTGACTATGCTGCAGCTCTCGCTATAAATTACATAAACTTCGGCAACAAAGAAGACCTCAAGTATGCTGAAGCACTTTACAAGTTCTCAACACAGAATAACAGAGTAGAATCAAATGGTCCTGCCGGATTCTATTTAGCAAACAATGCAAGTCCTACTGATGAACAGGCTTTTGCTGCCGGCTGGCTTTACCTTGCTACAAAGAATGAATCATACAAGAACGACTGTGCTTCAAAGCAGACTCAGTATCTCGGATGGTGTGACGGATGGGACAACAGAGGTCTCGGTGCAGCGTGTGTATATGCAGAAATCACAAATGACTGGTCAAAAGTAAACGGCTACCTTGGTTCACTCTGCAACGGAAACGGTTACCTCTGCATGGATGACTGGGGAAGTGCAAGACTTAACTGCTCTGTTCAGTTCACAGCACTCGTTGCAAGCAAACACTCAAATGCAGACTACACAGCATGGTGTAAAAACCAGATGAACTATATCCTTGGTGACAACCCGTTCAACATCTGCTTTGTAACAGGTTTTGCATCAAACTCAGCTAAGAATACTCACCACAGAGCAGCATCAGGCTACCAGGGTTATGAAGGATCTGACGGTCTCACAACAGGTACAACTACATATCATCCTACAAAGAGTCACGTTCTCATCGGTGCTCTCGCAGGCGGTCCTAACAAGAATGGTGAGTATAAGGATGTTATTAACGACTACCAGTGCAACGAAGTTGCTCTCGACTACAATGCAGGTCTTGTAGGTTCTGCTGCTGGTCTCTACTCAGTATTCAAGTCAGGTACAGTAGAATCAAGCATTCCTGGTACTAAGTCAAACGGTACAGGTTCTTCAGTAGTAACACCTCCTGTTACTACTACAACACCAGTTGTAACAAATCCTCCTGCTAACACAACAACTACAAAAACATCAACAACTTCATCTAATAACACTCCTTCAAGCAACGGTGGTTACACACTTACTCTCAATCAGGCTGTTGACTATGACAAGCTTCCTGAAGACGATAAGATGATTGGCTGGAAATGGTCTGAATTCAAGATTCCTACAACCGAAAAGATTACTAAGGTTGAAGTAAACATCTCAACATCCGCTTCAAAGATTGGCAAATGGCAGGGTGCTTTTGGTACTTCCACAAGTGTTGCTCCTGGTTACTGGGCACAGTCTGATGAGATGGAAGAATCAATCTCAAGCAATAAGGGTAAAATCACATGGGATATAGATGCTGCTACTTCAAAGATTATCCAGACTCAGTATGGCGGAGAACTCAAGTTCGGTATCTGGTGGATTGACTGCAAACAGTTCACAATCGATTCCATTACAGTTTATACAGAAGGCGGCAGCTCTTCTACAACAACTACTACAAAAGCAACAACTACTACAAGAGCAACTACTACTACAAGAGCAACTACTACTACAAAGGCTACAACTACTACAAAAACATCAACAACAGCTACACCTCCTTCATCTTCTTCAAAGGGTGACGTTGACTGCAACGGATCATTATCTGCTGTTGACATCGTTACACTTATGCAGTCTATGGTAGGTAAGATTTCACTTACATCACAGGGCAAAACTAATGCTGACCTCAACAATGACGGACAGATTACAGTCATTGACCTTGTTAAGTTAAAGAACTTACTCATCTCATAATTTAAAAAAAATTATCCCTCCTGCTTAAGCAGGAGGGATTTTTGTTATAATGGTGTTTTATTTTTCTGTATATTATAAACAATCTTTGATTTTAATAAAGAAGGGAGGAAAGCGGAACCTAAGATACTAAGTTTCATTTTTAATCCCGGAACGATACAAAACGTTCCTTTCATAGTTTCATCTATCGCATATCGGGCAACTTCTTCTGATACAGCAGGACTAAAACTATTTGATACCCCTATCCTTCGGTTAAATTCTGTCTGAACAGGTCCGGGACAAAGTACACTTATCTGTACTTTACTTCCGGATTCTTTTATTTCTCTTAAAAGTGACTGTGAAAGATTGAGCACATAGCTTTTGGATGCATAGTATGCAGCCATAAGAGGACCCGGATAAAAAGCAGCAGATGATGAAACATTTAAGATAGTTCCTCTGTTATTTTTTCTGAATCGTTTATAAAAATATTTTGTGAGGATATGGAGAGATGTGACGTTGAGATTAATAAGTTCAAGTTCCTTTGACGCAGGAATATTTTCAAATGCTCCTACAGCACCTATTCCGGCGTTATTTATAAGCAGATCTATATCAATGTCTTTACATAACCTGCATAATTTTACGGCATTCTTCGGCTCTGAAAGGTCAGCTGTTATAATTTTAACTTTTACAGGAAGGCGCCTTTTCAACTCTAAGAGTTTCTCCTTGTTTCTTGCGGTAAGTATAAGATCAAACCCTAGTTCACTTAAATATATGGCCATATCTCGACCTAACCCGGTACTCGCTCCGGTAATAAGTGCAGTCATAAAAAAATTCTCCTTTTTATTTACTCTTTACAATTGTTTATCGTATATGCTATAATAAATATAGCATATATTATAAAAATGTAAGGAGTAATGTTTATGAACGATAACAATAAAATATCATATATTGTAAGTCCAAATGATTTTATGGGAGCTGGAAATGTTTCTGAAGACATAAAATCCAGACTCACAGAAATGAACGTTAACGCAGAAATCATCCGAAAAGCGGCACTAGCTGTTTATGAAACCGAACTCAATATGATTATCCACGCAAACGGCGGCCTCATCGAGGCAGAGATAACTCCTGAACTTCTGAGTATCGAAGCGTCAGACAATGGTCCTGGTATAGCTGATGTTGATAAAGCTATGGAAACAGGATATACTACTGTCTCTCCTGATTCAGAAATAAGATCAAGAGGTATGGGTAAAGGAATCGGTTTTACAAACATCCGAAAATGTACCGATTCCTTCGAGGTTGAAACTGAACTCGGATGCGGAACAACAATAAGATTTGAAGTTAATCTTTCTGCATCCTGATTATTGCATCCTTCGGGAAAGTTTTATCACATGGAATTGAGAATTTCATCATCGCATGATTGGCACTTTCAACCGGTTCATCCTTTTCATTGAATATCACATCAGCTTTTATTATCTCCGGCTTTGTCCCCGGTGAAAATACTTCAAGTGTATCTCCCGCAAGAAACTTGTTGCGCTGTGTGGCATATATTCTTCCGTCTCTGCATTCATCAACAACAGCAACAACATCATATTCTCTGATATAACCACCTGTTTCGTAGTACTGACTGTCCTTAGGGTGACCAAAGAAAAATCCTGTACAGTATTTTCTGTGACTTACCTTAAACACTTCGTCATATACCCACTGAGGAACAGTCTCCCCTCTCAGACAATGATCAACAGCCATTCTATATGCGTTTGTAACAACAGATACATAGTAGGCCGACTTTGCCCTTCCCTCAATCTTGAGACTATATATACCTGCTTCACGAAGCTTCTGGATATGTTCTATCATTGACATATCCTTGGCATTAAGAATATACGTTCCCTGTTCATCTTCAAATACCGGGAAAAATTCATTCGGACGTTTTTCTTCCTGAAGATGATAACCCCATCTGCATGGCTGAGCACATTCTCCCCTGTTGGCATCTCTGTTTACAAGATAGCTTGAAAGCAGACATCTTCCGGAGAATGAAACGCACATGGCACCATGAACAAAACATTCTATCTCCATTTCCTTAGGTGTTTTAGCCCGTATTTCAGCGATCTCATCAATTGAAAGTTCTCTGGCAAGTACTACTCGCTTACATCCCATATTGTATAGTTCGTTTGCTGTTACATAATTTACAATTCCTGTCTGCGTTGAAGCATGTATCTCCATATCAGGAGCATATTTTTTTATTAATGAAATGATACCAAGATCTGCTGCTATAAGGGCATCAACTCCACATTCAACAGCTTCCTTTACAAACTGTTCAAAAAGCGGGATCTCACTATTTCTTGGAAGAGTGTTACAGGTCAGATATACTTTTACGCCTTTTTCATGCGAGAGCTTAACCGCTTCCATAAGACCTTCATAGTCGAAGTTAGATGAAGATGCTCTCATTCCAAAATTTTTTCTTCCCAGATATACTGCATCTGCACCATAGTTAAGTGCTGATAAAAGTCTTTCCCGGTCACCTGCAGGTGCTAAAACTTCAAGTTCCAAAGTAATTCCTCCTGTTTTTTCAAAAACCACCATTCAAAACTGAATTTTATTCACAAAGCAGTTAAAGTTTATATGCAGGACTTTAGTCTGAGTTTTGCACTTCAGAGTACCTGAATTTTTACTGCTAACCTGTTGTAAAATTCAAAATGACTGGTGGTTTTTATTTTTTTATTTAATATTCTTGAATTCCTGCTGCTATGCAGTTTTCCTTATGCTGCTCATATGTTTCTGCAAAATATACTTCTCTTGTCTCTATATTTGCACAGAAGTAATAAAGTTTTGTATCATCAGGCCAGAGTACTGCTTTTATAGCATCAATTCCCGGACTGCATATCGGTCCTGGCGGGAGTCCTGAAGACGTGTAAGTATTATATGCATCAACCATGTTTTCATTTGATGATTCATTAAATTTTCTGACAACATACTCACTGTATGCACTTGTCGGATCAGATTCAAGTCTTGGGAATGTCAGCGGATCATCAAGTCTGTTGTGGAATACTGATGCAATTTTTTTCATATCCGGAACATTGCCTGCTTCACACTGAACAATTGAAGCGAGTGTGATAACATTATCCATCGTCATACCTATATCCTTTGCTCTCTGTGCAAATTCAGGAGTATATTTTTCTTCAAAGTTATCATAAATCTTTCTTAAAATAATCTCATAATCCTTTTCTTCCAGGTATGTTACATCTTCATACGGAGCCTTATAGAATTCGTATGTATCAGGGAAAAGATATCCTTCCATCCGGTCAAATCTTAGAACAGAGTCTACCGAACTAGGTATATTGTTTATGAAGTCATACTGCAGCCCCTTATTAAAATAATAAACAAACAAATCAGCCGCACAAACTTTGTTTTCTTCAAGTAACTGAGCTACCTCTCTGATATTTTTACCTTCAGGAATTGTTATCTTAACTGTTTCTCTCTCGATGTAATTATAACTGGTTAGCTCAGAGATGATATCACTATAACCCATATTAGGACTGAGTGTGTGCTCGCCAGCAACAAATTCAAATTCCGGGTCGCGACTCTGCTTGAATTCGGCGAGCATACGGAACATCTTTTCAACTTTGATAATTGGTTCTTTTTTCTTTTTCTCCTGATCCTCTGTAATGAGTTTTACAATATCATCTATAGTCGCATTCTCAGGTACCTTAACAGTATAGGATGCTGCACTCTTATCAATTCCAAACAATTCTTTTGTAAGGAATATAATCGAAATTGAAAGCAAAACTGATATTCCAACCACTAAAAAAGTCGACGCAAGACTTAACGCTATACGATTACCCTTCTTAGGTTTTATGTACTTAACCTTTGGTCTGTGATGTATAGTTTTACGTTTTGGTGTCATCTTTCTTTTTCTCTCTGCCGGAGGTCGTTCTGTTCTTTTTGAGGAACTTTCTTTGCTTTGATTTTCAGAAACATTCTCCTCTTTTAAATTATCCATTAATTTTCATAATTCCTTTCTCTGTTATTATATAATCCACACTAATATCATGAGGTTCAGTCGGAACACTTTCATATATCAGTGAATCATAGCAAATTCCAACGGACGTTATTCCTTTGGCTGCCGCAAGAAATCTGTCATAAAATCCGCCGCCGTATCCTGTTCTGTTTCCGGTTAAATCAAAAGCCATGCCCGGTACAATACAAACTGCATCTGAAAAATCCGTAAACAGAGTTTCTTCTGATTCTTCCGGTTCAGGTATTCCCCATTTTGAGGGAGTCAGGTCAGACAGACTTTTTATCCTGTAAAAATCCATTCTGCCTTGACTCTTACATTTTGGAACTGCAACCGTATAACTTCTGCTTAGAAGCTTTTCTATTATCTGTAGTGTGTCAGTTTCATGCGCAAAAGAAACATACGAAAGAATGTTTTTTTTATTTTTCAGAATTTCCCAGCTTAAGACATGTTTGCAAATCAGTGTGTCAGCTGCTGACTTCTCTGAATCCGAAACAAAAAGCGACGCTCTGCGTTCTGATGCCGTTTTTCTGAATGACTGTTTGTCCATATTATCTGGTATAAATAAGTGACGCTGCAAGTGCTTCACTAATAGGTGTTGATTTTAGTATTTCTACTATTCTGAGTGCAAAGTCAATTGCCGTTCCAGGTCCTTTTGATGTTATGAACTTGTCTGAAACGCATACATTTCCTTCAGCAATACGTGCGCCATCAAGCTGGCTTTCCATACCTGCATAACACATAGCATAGTGACCGTTAAGGAGTCCTCTGTGTCCGAGAATTGTTGGTGCAGCACAGATTGCAGCAATATATTTTTTATTTTCCACACAGTAATTAATTGCATTCTGAACTGTCTCGGAAGCTTCAAGGTTCTTTGTTCCTGGCATTCCACCAGGAAGCACTATCATATCTGTTTCTTCATTTAAAACAAGATCCTTGTCAACCATATCAGACTGAACAAGAATACCATGTGCTCCCCGAATAGCCTCTCTGCCAATACCAACTGTAATTGTTTTTATATCGCATCTTCTGAGAATATCAACAACTGAAAGTGCTTCTATTTCTTCAAAACCATCAGCCAGAAATACATATACCATTATGAAATACCTCTTTCTTTTATTTATAACTCTCTTTTACCTCTGCAAATCTTCCGCAGGTCATCCTGCCCTCCGGACATTTGCCTTCCTTTACACACGAAGGACCGGCATTTTTAAATATTGACGGTGCCACATCCTTACAAAGCCTGAGCATCTCATCAGCAACAGCCTTTATCTCCCACTGAGCTCTGCTGCAACATCTTAGACGAAAAAAATTAATGAGACTTCTTGCGTTCATTGTAACCGCCATCTTTGTTTCACACGCATTAGGAAGAACAAATCTTGCGTCTTCTATCGCTCTCTTTTCTGCCTTTGAACGAGCTGTTTTCTCATTCATACCAGCAGAAACAAATGTTTCAAAATGTTTCTTTTCAAGAATATCAGCAAGTGCATTGTATGTGTCAAGTGCGTTATTCATTGATTTTTCAAAAAGCGCTTTTGCCTGTTCATCAGCTTCAATCTCAGGAGGAGTTATGAAAACAAAATTACTCTTCTTAACATACCTCTGACTCTGTACTGAAAATGAGGCTATACGATGTCTTGTTATCTGCGCCAGCAGTGTTCTTGAAACACCTTCAATACCAAAAGTAAATGAAACATGTTCTATCGGACTCTCATGACCCAATGAAGAAAGCATCTCTACAAATTCGACTGCCTTTTCTTCATTAAGTCCTTCCAACATTGTATCTATTCCCGAATCCGAATAGCAAAGCTTTGCGGCTGACGCAACAATTTTTTCAGGATCGGGAGTATGAGCTATAAGGGTTACTTTCACAAGATTCATCTCCAAATAAATATTCCATTTCATTTTAACATTTTTGAGCCGGAAAGTCAATATATAAAAAGACTATTGATCTATTCCATATTCATCTTTTCAATAACGCATTCATGTTTCTTGCTTTCCCTGTCATAATTTACTCCAACAAGCAGAACTTCTTTTCCGTATTCCTTTAGCTTTCCTGTGTATCGCTTTTCTTTTATCTGCTTAATTGCTGTATCCGCATCCTTATCCC
>JAEDJV010000264.1 GCA_016296165.1 Oscillospiraceae bacterium
ATTATATGCTAATCAAATAAACTTTCCTGATGAAATTGATATTTGGATTACAATTGATGGTAATAATTTTAATAAAAAATATATGAAAGTATATTTACTGGGAGTGTTTGATAATTATAGCAGCACAAAAGAAGAAACCATAATGCGTATGCAAAATATAATTTCAGAATTTACAAAATTTATGGGATCATATTATCAAATCACTTCCATGCAATTCGATTATGCTAATCTTGATTATGCATATCAATTGAATATAGATTCTAAAAGAAAGATTATAGACGTTTCAAAGCTTCATGATAGTTTTAAAGAACGTGATGAGATTTTAAATTCAGAATTTTATATTAGATGGAGGAAAAGTATTGCATAATTATTGAAACAATATGGTTATCTTATGCTATACAATCTAAAATATTTTTGAAACTCTAAGATAGAATAAAAGTATTGTACAAATTAAAAAAAGCACAAGCAGTTTGTAAATCTCAACTGCTTGTGCTTTTTATCATATATCTATAATACTGCATAATATCTCTTTCAGTTCATCGTCAATCACAATCACATAATCCTCTCTGAAAAAGAAAGCCCTGAAAAGAGCAATTGTATCAGTTTCCGGAGTATACGCAAGGCGAAATATTCCTTTCATATTACTACCGGCATCGTATTTGTCTGAAAGTTCATTACAGGATAAACCGGATATTTTGAAATAATAGTCTCTGACACCACGATTGGTTGATGTCTGAGTAAGTTCAAAATCGTTTTTGTTCATTTAATTAAATTCTCCTTTGCTGTAGTATTTAGGAAAATAAACTAATTACAGCTATCTGTGTTAATAGTAATTTTTATGATAAACTCTCACAGAATGAATTTTTGAATTCCATTCCTCATATACCATTGAAACATCCCCATACCACGCAGCAGGACTTATTGCGTCATCTACAATAAATTCACTGGCACACATTGAAGCGACGGTAAAGGTATTCGTTTCATCAGTATGAACATCGGCTTTGATATCTCCGACAATGCAGGGGATAAGCACACCGTTTTCAAGTATCAGATCAATATATGTACCGCACGGAGCATTACAGAACGTTCCGACAGCTACAAGATAACGTCCGTCAAGCAGGCGGAAGCCGTTTGAATCAGTTAAAGCCTGGTACTGCAGACAGAGCTGTACGCTCTGTGCAGTAATAAGATCATAGGGTTCGTATGACTTGAATCCTCTGTAATCCGGATTATCCGGAAGGGGATATTCGGTAAATTCGATATCACGCAGCATCTCACCGCTGATCACACCCTGAACCGGCGGTTCTTCAGTGACCGGTTCAGTAACAGTTGTTTCAGCAGTAGTTGTGGTTACTGCCGTTGTCTGCTCAGGTGTTGTCGTTACAGGAACTGTTGTCGATACTGCAGCAGTGACAGAAGTAGTAACTGTTACTGTGTCATCAGTAGTTACAGCTACTGTCGCAGCATTAGGCATCAATATTGGTACGGAAGCCTGTGTTACTGGTGGTTTATTATCGTTATTAACCGGACCGGCATATAGAAACAGTCCGTACACCATTGCCGAAATAATCAGAGATGAGATAACTGGTTTTATAATTTTCATATGATAGGTTCTCCTTGTCATTTTTCAGGCTTATCTTTATCTTTTGCCGGTGCTTTTCTTTCCTGCTTTGAAAGTTTCATAGCTTCTTTCTTCAGCTTTGCTCTTTCAAAATAGCAGGTTTTTTCTTTTTTCGGGGCATTTTTCTTTGCTTCCTGTGCGGCTTTGTTAAGTTCTTCAGTAAGTGTGCTGAGTCGTTCTTCCTTTTCAGCAAGTTCCTGTTCCTGCGGAAACGGTTCGGCTTCGATACGTTTAGCTTCCTTGTATTCGACACGGAGCTTTGCAAGGTTTGAATTTGTATTCTCAATCTTACGGTCAATACTGTACAGCGCACCTTCAAGTCTTTTCAGATTATGAGAAATGAAGTGGACCCCTGCTAGTTGAGTCGACAAACCCAATGGTTAATAGTCCAAAAA
>JAEDJV010000265.1 GCA_016296165.1 Oscillospiraceae bacterium
AGGTTCCGGAAGGATTTCAGATGAAGGCTGTGACAGTCAGAAGACAACCTTCAGGGAAGTACTATGTCAGTATCCTTTTTGAGTACTGTGAGGATGAAAACCAAGTCCGAGACAGAGAAGGAAGAGAACTGAAAGTCATCGGTATCGATTATGCGATGCATGGACTGGCGGTATTTTCCGATGGAAGCAAATGTGAATATCCGGATTATTACAGAAGGTCTGAAAAACGGCTGGGCAGGGAGCAGCGAAAGCTGTCACGCTGTGAGTGCGGTTACACGAACGACAGGGACGTGAATGCGGCGATCAATATCAGGGAAGAAGCATTACGTCTGTTTTCTGCATAAAACATGTCTGTTTCCGGACTGAATTCATGTCCATATCTGGACAAAATATAATTGTTATGCCCGTATCCGGGCTGAAAATCGAACCGCCGGGCAGGCGGGGATAGCTTATTGATACTTGCCCCATCAGGGGCATTGAGTAAGAAGCCCCCACTTCAAACGGAGTTAAGTGGTGGGGCATGTCACGCAATGTCAAATCAAAGCGGCATCTAAGGTTAATGAAGAGATGCTGAGATTTTACCGGAGTCTTGGAAGAGATATTGCTTTGTTTATAAATCACACAGAGTATGGTTCGAAATTTATGAAAAATTAAGTTCTGATTTGCAAAAAGAGTTGCCGGATGTAAAGTCTCTTTTTGTTACAAATCTAAAATACGTGAAGTATTTTTATCAAATGTACTGTCGGGATAAAAATCGTCAACAAGTTGTTGATGAAAGAATTTTTCATATTCCATTGGGACATCATATTCAGATTCTGGGGAAATGTAAAGAAAATTAAGGAAAAGCTATCAGTAATTTTGGGAAAATACTTCCTAATACACAAAGCGATTTTTTTTTGAGTAACCGAAACCAGATACAACAGTAAAACTCAGCATGGATATGGAGGATTACTACCGTATTAAAAATGGCAAAAGATTTGAGTAAGTTATAAAAATAATTGTGAAAACTGAGGTGTAGTAATATGGAAAATGAGATAAAATTTTATCAATCAGTGATTACCGATATAAAAGACATTATTACTTCAGGGAGAAAACTTGCTTATAATGCTGCAAATAAAGCTATGGTTCTTACGTATTGGCATGTGGGTAAACGTATTGTGGAGCAGGAACAGGATGGGAAAGAAAGAGCTGAGTATGGAAAAGCTTTAATTGAAGCACTGGCAGAAGCACTTACAAAAGAATATGGAAGAAGTTTTTCAAAGAGAAATCTGCTATATTTTAGAAAATTTTATCTTGCTTTTCCTGATGAGAAGATTGTGAACACATGTGTTCACAATTTGAACTGGTCGCATTTTAGGACACTTCTTCGTGTGTCAGATGATACGGCAAGACTATGGTATATGAATGAAGCTGCAACTGAAGGATGGAGTGTAAGAACGTTAGATAGAAATATCAGCACTCAATACTACTACAGATTAATGCAATCTCCGGAAAAAGATGCTGTGATAAATGAAATGTTGCAGAAAAATACGGACAATCAGAAGAATAAATTTGAACTTCTGAAGAGCCCGATTATTGCCGAATTTTTAGGATTTAGAAATGAAGATACGTACCTTGAAAATGATTTGGAATCTGCAATCTTAAGCCACATTAGGGACTTTTTAATGGAAATGGGAAAAGGTTTTGCTTTTGTTGCAAGGCAGCAGCATATAGTAACAGAAACAGAAGATTATTTTATTGATCTTGTTTTTTATAATATCGAATTGAAATGTTATGTACTGATTGATTTGAAGATGGGTAAAATCACACATCAGGATGTAGGACAGATAGATATGTATGTCCGTATGTATGACGAATTGAAATGTAAAGAAGGAGATAACCCTACGCTTGGAATATTGCTTTGTGCAGAGACAGATGAGGATATTGCGAGATATTCAGTATTGCATGATAATGAAAGACTTTTTATGTCAAAATATCTCACATATTTACCAACAAAAGAAC
>JAEDJV010000092.1 GCA_016296165.1 Oscillospiraceae bacterium
TTCCTCCGTAATATTCAGAAACAGAAATGCCGTTTCCACCTTGTCCCATTGGTCTCTGGTGATCAAGACTTATAAACTTTCCGTTTTCGTCCTGCCAGAGAGCAGGTTTTACAAGTTCATACTTTTCTTCATCCCATTTTCCAAAGTTGTCATATACGAGCCCGCCTGTATCACCTGAGTTTTCATTGAAACACCAGAATGTATGGTTGATATGGTTTTCAATCATGAGATCACGAAGAAGAGTCATCCACTTTGTGTTTTCACCGGTTGGATCATGTTCTTCATCTATAAATCCGCCCCATTCACCCATAAGAAGAGGTGAGATTTCCTGTTCCTGTATGAAAAACCAGTTGTCTTTCCAGACATCAGCCATTAGAGAATCCCTGTCAAATGTTTTGTCCGGGTCATCAAGGTAAAACCATGTTTGCGCATAAACAAGAGGACCGTAGTCGTGAGGAGAATAAACAAGCTGTGACTGGTATTTTCCTAAATCAATAGGGTAATCCTTAACACCGCGGAAGTTACCGCCCCACCATGTTCCATGATATGGCTGCGCATCAGGGTTATCGTACTGGGAATAGTCTACTGACGGGCTGTTCCAGTCCATGCCTTTTTCAAATTTAGGATATACTTCAATGCCCTCTACCATGATAAGAAGGTTAGGGTTGATATCAAGCACAGCCTTGGCACCGCGTTCAGCTGCACGTTTCCAGTTGTTCAGATCGTCCGAACCATCCCACTTTGCAAACTGACCTTCATCCTTTTTTCCATGAGGTTCGTTTTTCAGGTCCATTGCGATGATAGTATCATCATCCTTGTAGTAATCTGTAACCCACTCAAGAGCCTCAATCCAGTCATCTTCAGAGAATTTGTCACTGTACCATACAGGAACTTGATGTCCTGCAGAAGCGGTTTCAGCACTATGGATATCGATCATGATCTTGATTCCGTTTTCCTTGCACCACTTAACAGCCAGATTCCAGATGTCAAAACTGTACATCGGATCTCCGCCCTCAGTACCGTCTACGGAAAGTTCAGGATTGGCGTATGTATTTACCTTAACCATCGGATCCGGATCTTTGTTCTTCCACTGAAGAAGAATTTCTGTTGACATAGGCACACGCAGGAGATTGAAACCATGGTCAGCGATCTGGTTTAGCATTTCGTGCATGTTCTGTGACCAAACGCCGTCAAATACCTGGCTTCCTACATTGTAGCCAAACCAGTTGCAGCCTGTAAGCCACACTTCATTTCCGTTCATGTCGTATAATTTGTTGCCTTCTGCATGAATCCAGTCATCATGACAATCATCAGCAGCTTTTGCAGAATTTGAGGCCGGAGAAGTTTTATCAGTTGCAAGACATGTTCCGATTGAAACAGCCATTGCAAGTGAAACTACTGCGGCAGTGATTTTTTTGAAAGCCATCATTTTTTCCTCCTGAATTTTTATATAAAAACTCCCTGAATTCCCTAATTAAAATGGTAACTTATTATTGCGAAAAAGTCAAGTGTATTTTTCGTGAATATAAAAAATAATTCTGATAGCATGAAAAATTTTAATAACTCCAACTCAGCAGTTGGTAAATGTCTGTTACTCCCTGAAAATTCAATCATAAAATAAAAATAACAGAATTAATAGTCTTAAAAAAGTAACATTTCTGTAAAAATGAATCTGTCTTTACATGTTTTCTATTGTCATGTATTAAAAAAAATGCTATAATATAATTTACAATTAATGAATTAATATGAGAAACAGGAGAATCAGATATAATTATGAAAAAATGGATCATAGGAAGGCCGGACAACGAAACATCCCGTAAGATGTCTTCCGGCAGTGATCTCTCGCCGCTGTGTGCAGAAGTACTCGTTTCCAGGGAAATAACCGGGCTGAATGAAGCTGCTGAGTTTCTCAGAACTGACACACTGGAATCTCCATTTACAATGAAGGATATGGAGAAAGCTGCAGAGATTATTAACGAAGCAATTGAAACCGGCAAAAAAATATGCATATACGGGGATTATGACTGCGATGGAATTACATCAACAGTAATGCTCTATTCATATCTTGAGTGTCTTGGTGCAGATGTTTCTTATTATATTCCTGAAAGATCCGAAGGTTATGGTCTTAATGAAAATTCAGTCCGTCTGATTGCAGATGAAGATACAGAACTTATCATTACAGTTGATAACGGTATTTCGGCTTTAAAAGAAGCTGAACTGATAAGCGAACTTGGTATGGAACTCGTTATAACTGACCATCATCAGCCGGGAGCTGAATTACCTAAGGCTCTTGCCATTGTCAATCCGCATCAGGAAGACTGTCCTTCTTCATTCAAGTATCTGTGTGGTGCAGGCGTGGTCCTCAAACTTATTGCCGCGCTGGAAGGCGGGGATTACGACAGCGCACTCGAACAGTTCGGCGATCTGGCTGCTATTGGTACTGTTGCTGATATAGTCTCACTAACCGGCGAGAACAGATATATAGTTGAGCGTGGACTTATGATGATAAAAAATACCGAACGACGTGGTCTTATTGAACTCATGACGCTTGCCGGACTCGTTGATGGGAACGGAGAATGCAGGAATCTTACATCCGATTCTATTGGTTTTATGATAGCTCCGCGTATAAACGCTTCCGGAAGATTTGGTTCTCCAAAACAGGCTTTTGAACTGCTTATGTGTGATGATCCTGATGAGGCTCGTATTAAGGCAGCTGAGCTGAACAGTCTTAACGAACACAGAAAGAAAACTGAAGAGGAGATCACACAAGAGATTTTTAACCAGATAAATGCAAATCCCTCACTTCTTTCTGAAAGAGTTCTGGTTTTTCATGGTCCTGACTGGCATCATGGAGTAATTGGAATAGTTGCTGCAAAGATACTTGAAAAGTATGGAAAGCCATGCTTTATTATTACTGAAGAAGGTGAATTATCACGTGGATCAGCAAGATCATTCGGAGACTTTTCAGTATTTGAATGCCTTTCTGCCTGCAGTAGCACTCTTGAAAAATTCGGCGGTCATAAAGGTGCAGGCGGTTTTTCCGTTTTAACAACAGATATAGACAAGCTCATATCGATGATCCAGAAATATGCTTTATGCAGTCATAACACAATGCCTGTTTATACATTAAAGGCTGTTAAACAACTTCAACCAGCCGATATAAACGTAAGGAATGTATCGGGATTAAGTCTCCTTGAACCTTTTGGAGAGGGAAATGAAAAACCGTATTTTGCAATTATAGGAGCTCTGATTGAAGAAATTATTCCTCTTTCAGGCGGAGCACACACAAAGTTTAAGCTTAATTACGGCGGATTATTCTATTATGCGCTTCTTTTTAATGAAAAGACAGATACATTTGAAGGGCTAAGAGGACAAAAATTTGATTTTATTGTTTCACTTTCAGTAAATGAATTCAGAGGGCAGTCGAGTGTTGATTTTCGCGTTATTGATTTCAGGAAAAACGGAATCAAACAGGAAAGTTACTTCGCTGCAAATGACGCTTATGAAAAATATATAAGAAATGAAGAACTTCCGGAAGCTTACTATAAAAGAATGTGTCCTGACAGAAATGAACTGATAAAGGTATATTCTGCAATTGGGGAAAAAGATATACAGACAGATCAGCTCTTTAATAAAAATGACACTGCACAGATAAATATCTGCAAGCTCAAAGTTTGTCTTGACATATTCAATGAACTAGGCCTTGTCCATATGGATTATGCCGCAGGGAAGGCACATAGGGTTAAAGTAAATAAAAAAGCAAATCTGGAAGATTCAAGTATTCTAAGGGGGTTAAGAAGCAAATGGGAAATGAAAGCTGTACAATAAACATGCTTATCCAGAAAATTCTGGATGATGATAAACAGTATGACATGAGCAAGATTATTTCCGCTTATGAATTTGCTGATTTAAAACACAGCGGACAGAAAAGGACATCAGGTGAGCCGTATATCGTTCATCCTGTGACAGTTGCATTTATTCTTCTGGAACTCGGTATGGATACGGATACTATCTGTGCTGCCATGCTTCACGATGTAGTTGAGGATACTGATGCTACAATTGAAGATATTCAGAAAAAATTCGGTCAAGATGTTGCAATGCTTGTTGACGGGGTAACAAAACTTTCCAAAGCTCCGATATTTAATCAGGATGAGCAACTGGCTGAAAACGTAAGAAAGATTCTTCTTGCCATGTCACAGGATATACGTGTAATGCTTATAAAACTCTGTGACAGACTGCATAACATGCGTACACTCGGATGTCGTCCCGGACCAAAACAGAGGAAAGCGGCTCTTGAAACAATGAATATATACGCCCCGATTGCGCACAGATTGGGTATAAAGTCAATCAAAGATGAACTTGAAGATCTTGCTTTCCATTATCTTGATCCTTATGCTTATTCGGAGATTGAGCATATCCTTGAGATAAAGAAGGATGAACGTGACAGATTTATTGCGTCGATCAAGGAGAAAATATCAAAGCGTCTTGCAGATATACAGTTTGAGAAAACTCCGTATATTGAAGGGCGTGTAAAGAGTATTTACGGAATTTACAAAAAGATATATATAGACAGAAAGAGCATTGAAGAGGTTTATGACAAATATGCTGTTCGTGTAATTGTTTCAAACGTTCTCGAATGCTATAACGTAATGGGAATAATCCATGACATGTTTACACCTATTCCAAACAGATTCAAGGATTACATCTCAACACCGAAGGCAAATATGTATCAGTCACTTCACACTACCGTTATGGGAAGAGAAGGAATCACCTTTGAAGTTCAGATCAGAACATGGGATATGCATTATACCGCAGAATATGGTATTGCTGCTCACTGGAAGTACAAAGAGGGTATTCATAACCGTGACAAGATGGAAGAGAAACTTTCGTGGATAAGACAGGTTCTTGAAGCTCAGCAGGTAACAAATGACGTCGAGGAAATAGTTCGTATCATTAAAACTGACCTGGCGACAGAGGAGATAGTGGTATTTACTCCAAAGGCAGATTCATTTACCCTTCCGGCTGGCTCTACTGTAATTGACTTTGCATACAGAGTTCATACACAGATCGGGCATCGTATGACAGGTGCTAAAGTAGACGGGAAAATAGTACCTCTTGACTACAAACTGAATACAGGCGATATCGTTGAGATAATGACTACCAAAGATGAGAGCCGCGGACCGTTCAGAGCATGGCTCGAAATAGCAAAGACCAACGAAGCCAAAGCAAAGATTCGTTCATGGTTTAAGAGAGAATGCCGTGAGGAAAATATCATTCAGGGTAAAGCTGAACTGGAAAAGGAATTCAGACATTACAGAATGACCGTTCCTGATGCGGATATCGAAAGTTTCTTAGCAGACGATCTTAAGCGCCATAACTGTGATACACTTGAAGATTTTTATGCTGCTATCGGTTACGGAGGCGTTGTACTTCCTAAGATGATGCAGAGACTCAAGGACAGTTATGATAAGAAATATGTAGAAAAAGAGGAAAGCGACAATGTTGTTCCTATAAAAACTCTTGACGGCAAGAATGATAGCGGAATTATTTTTGAAGAAACATTCAAAGATATGCAGGTAAGATACTCCAGATGCTGTAATCCTCTTCCGGGTGATGACATTGTTGGATTTATTACAAGAGGACGGGGAATATCAATTCATAAAAATACATGTCCGCATTATATTTCAACGATGAACAGCGGCGATGCGGAAAAAAGAGACAGATGGAAGAAGGTAGAATGGTCGCAGGCTCCTAAGTCTGAATTCCATGCTGTTATCGATGTTCTTGCGATTGATGGAACAGGACTTCTTCTTCAGGTAGCCGGTACGGTTTCTGAAGCTAAAGTGCCTATTTTCAACTCGGCTTCAAGAAGACTTAAAAATGGTAACGCTGAGATAAAACTTACTGTATCGGTAACCGGAAAGGAACAGCTCAACGGTCTTATAAGTAAGATACAAAAACTTCATGATGTTATCTCGGTAACCCGAATTGACGGAGGAAAGAATTAATGCTTAGAGTACAGAGTGTGCGTCTCGGAATGGATTTTCAGTCAAACTGTTATGTTATTTCAAATGACAGCGGTGAGGCTGCTGCGGTTGACATCGGCGGAAATCCTGACGAGATGTTAAAGTTCCTTGATAAGAATAATTTTTCGCTAAAAAAGATATTGCTTACACATGGTCACTATGATCATTTCAGAGGTGTTGCGGCAGTGGCAGAAAAAACTGGTGCAGAGGTCTATATTCATCAGGAAGACGCAATTATGATGACACATTCCGGAAAAAGCCTTGCTACTTATGTCAGTAGTGAAGACTTCGAGCCGGTAAACGAATATACCGTAATAAAAGACGGGGATACAATTGAATTTTCAGGAGTTCCGATAAGAGTTTTACATACACCGGGACACACTAAGGGTGGTGTATGCTATATCTGTGAAGACAAGATTTTCTCAGGTGATACTCTTTTTAGAAGATCCATAGGAAGAACTGATTTTCCTGGCGGCAGCTATGATGAACTTATTGATTCTCTGTCAAAGCTTAGCGAACTTATTAAAGAAAATGACTATATTGTATTTCCAGGACATGAAACGGCAACTACACTTTCATATGAGATAGAAAACAACCCTTACATGCGGTGATTGGATAAATGACGATAATTTTAAATAACAATGAATACAAATATGAAACAGAAGCTACTGTAAAACTGTTTATACCCGCTGTCCGTTTTGCATTTCTTACAAATGTGAGAGATGCAGACGGCGATGTTATCATGACGAGAATTAAAAAATGCTCTGAATATGTATATTTTTATGCATATATAAGGGAAAACGGCATTAAAATGCGTAGTTCATGCAGGGTTAAGGCAAATGAATTTACCGAAAAAGACGGTGAGTTCACTATATGCAGGCTTCTGTTCCTTTTGTTGTGCAGATTTTTTAATACAAAGCCAAAGTGGGGTCTGCTCACAGGAATAAGACCGGTTAAGAAAGTCAATCAGTTGATTTTTCAGGGTAAAAGCAAGGAAGATATAAAAGATATATTTACCGGGAAATATTTTGTAAGCGAAGCAAAAATGGAAATTGCATATCGGACTGCAATGGTTCAGCAACCTATTTTACCGGACTTTGACAGGAAAACGGTAAGTATATATGTATCAATTCCGTTTTGTCCGACAAGATGCAGTTACTGTTCATTTGTATCACATTCTATGGACAGTGCTGTAAAGCTTATCCCCGAATACATCCAGCGATTGTGCAGGGAACTTGAGATACTTGGCGAGATTGTAGACAGAAACGGTCTGAAAGTTGATACAGTATATTTTGGCGGAGGAACACCAACCTCAATAAGTGCAGAAGATCTTTACAAAGTAATGAAAAAAACTTCAGAGTGCTTTGATTTGTCAGTTATTCGTGAATACAATGTTGAGGCCGGACGTGCTGATACCATTACAGAGGAAAAACTGGCAGTGATAAAAGAGATGAAAGCAACGCGTATTTCTATCAATCCTCAGACACTTAATAATGAAGTCCTGAAGGAAATAGGCAGAAAACATACAGCGGAGCAGGTTCTTGAGGCGTATGCTTTAGCTCGTAAGCTTGGTTTTAATAACATTAACATGGACCTTATTGCCGGACTTCCTTCTGACAGTTTTGACAGTTTTAAAAATACGCTTGACAGAATAATTGAACTTGATCCGGATGGTATTACTGTTCACGCACTTACGATTAAGCGTTCAGCAGGATTATATCAGAACGGGAGAGAAAATATTCAGAATCCTGCATGCATGATGGTGGATTATGCTATAAATACACTTATATCACACGATTATAATCCGTACTATATGTACAGGCAGAAAAATACTATTGACAATCTGGAAAATATAGGATATTCGAAATCAGGCAAAGAATCACTTTACAATATCTATATAATGGATGAAACTCAAACTATTCTTGGTGCCGGATGTGCGGCTTCTACAAAGCTCGTTGATGAAAATAATTCTATCCAGCGTGTTATGAACTATAAATTTCCATATGAATACATTAACAGATTTGATGAACTTATGAAGAAAAAAGATGAGATCAGAGAGTTTTTTAAGAAGTAATATTTGGAGGAAAGATGATTAAGAAAAATCAGCTTGTTGAATTTGAAATAACAGGTATAACTAATGAAGGCAATGGAGTTGGAAGAGCTGATGGCATGGCTGTATTTGTACCGCAGACCGCGGTTGGCGATTATGTCAGCGTAAAGATTGTAAAAGTACTGAAAAGCTATGCCTTTGGTATAGTAGATAATATAATCAATCCTTCTCCATACAGGAAAGAGCCGGACTGTCCGGTTTTCAGAAAATGCGGTGGATGTTCATTTCGCCATATTGAATATGAAGAGGAACTTCGTGTCAAGAGTAGTTTTGTAAAAGACTCTTTTGAAAGAATAGGCGGATTTAATATTGAACCGGAACCGATTTTAGGCTGTGAAGATATTAATTATTACAGAAATAAGGCTCAGTATCCGGTTGCTATGCTGGATGGAAAAGCAGTTTGTGGATTTTACGCAAACAGGAGTCACAGAATAGTTCCTTACACAGGCTGCCTGCTCCAGCCGGTTATTTTTCAGCAGATAGTTGATTATGTCATTGATTATATAAATGCAAACAAAATCTCTGCATACGATGAGATTACCGGAAACGGACTTGTGCGACACATTTATCTTAGAAGAGGATATCACAGCGGTGAAATAATGCTCTGTATAGTTTCAACAGGAAAACGAATAGTGGACAGCATCAGAAAAATGACTGAAACCACAGATTTCCTGAAAAAATTCCCTGATGTAAAGAGCGTTATTGTAAATCTGAATCCGGAAAAGACAAATGTCATTCTTGGGAAAAAGAATATAACGGTGTGGGGCACTGATAATATAACGGATATAATGTGCGGAAACAAAATCTCTCTTTCACCGATGTCCTTTTATCAGGTGAACACGGAGCAAGCTGAAAAGCTTTATAGTATTGCAGCGGAGTTTGCAGACCTTAAAGGTGATGAAGAAGTATTCGATCTCTACTGTGGAGCTGGCACAATAGGTCTCTCGATGATTGACAAGATAAATCACTTGACAGGGGTAGAAGTCGTAAAACAGGCGGTTGAGAACGCCAAAGCCAATGCAGAAGCCAACAACATCAAAAATGCAGATTTCATCTGCGGCGACGCCGGCGAAATTGCAGACAGGCTTCAGAAGGAAGGAAAAAGACCGGATGTCATTATCGTAGACCCGCCAAGAAAAGGATGCGATGCACTTTCACTTGAGGCGATAGTGAAGATGGCACCGGAAAAGATTGTAATGATTTCATGTAATCCTGCGACTGCAGCAAGAGACTGTAAGATTCTTTGCAGTGAGGAGAGCGGGTATGAGCTTAAGCGCGTAAGAGGGTGCGATCTGTTTCCGGGGACTTGTCATGTGGAGACGGTTGTACTGCTTTCCCACAAAAAGCCAGACGGACATATCAACGTAAAAGTTGAGTTTG
>JAEDJV010000012.1 GCA_016296165.1 Oscillospiraceae bacterium
GACCGTATGTATCACCAAGAGTCCATCCACCTGTGAGGTCACCTGCTGCTGCCATTTCGAACTTAAGACCTGTATCACCAATCTTATATGCAAACTGCGCTGCACTAATACCAGGATTGTTCTTGAGTTCTACGTCTATTATTGCCATATCACCAGGATTAGCCTTAGTATCTTTAACAATAAACTTAAGGGCATCCTCGTTTGGAGCAACTACTTCGCCTGCACCAACCTTAATTGTACCTGCTGTACCCTTACCGCTTACTGCTACTTCTGACTTCTTAGCTGCTGAAACTGAATTAAATCCAACCTTGTGGTCGCCTTCCTTAAGAGCTTCGAACTCGAGATTTACAGCTGCACCTGTTGTTGTTACATCCTGATATGGATTAGCCAGAGCCACGATCTTTCCTTCATCTGAGAATTCAATATCCCATCCTGAAGCCTTAGCTGAAACGAGCTTGAGAGCTGATCTGTCAAATGAAAGATCTGCTGTAAATCCAGCGACACCAGGGTTCTTAGAAATATTAAGAGTTGTCTTAATGTTTTCTCCAACCTTACCTGATGCGTCACTAACAGCAACCTCAAATCCTTCTGAAGTTGATGGTCCCTGTGTTGTAGACTGTGTTGTAGGCTGTGTTACTACTTCCCCGCCTTCACCAACAGTAAGGTAAGCTGAAACGCTTGAGATAGTTGACTTGTCAATCATTACCTGCTTATCAATATCTTCATGATACTTGCACGCCTGAAGTTCAGTAAGCTGAATCTCGTAAACGCCTTCCTTCATATCATCTGGAAGTGTAACTGCAAACTTACCGAGCACACCATCTTTTGCTGCAATGTTACATCCGTCATCTGATGTATACTGTGCAAGACCGTATGTATCACCAAGAGTCCATCCACCTGTGAGGTCACCTGCTGCTGCCATCTCGAACTTAAGATCTGTACCAGCAATCTTATATGCAAACTGTGCTGCACTAATACCAGGATTGTTCTTAATTTCTACGTCTATTATCGCCATATCGCCAGGATTAGCCTTTGCATCCTTAACAATAAACTGAAGTCCGTCTGCTGCCGGTGGCTGTGTAGCCTGTGTTGTTTCTGACTTTGATGTTGATGTTGTAACATCAGAAGTCTTTGTAGTAGTAGTTGTTGTTGTTGTTGTTGTAGTTGTTGTTTCAGCAACTTCACCGCCTGAAACAGTAACCTTTGCATCAACGTAGTTAGGTGTACGCTGTACATTCTGTTTCTTACCATCAACTACTTCTATACTGTTCTGCTTAGCCTTACCAGGTTCTGCATTTTCGTCAATATCAAAAGTATAATCACCTGACTTAGCATCATCCTTAACAGCAAATGTGATTCTTACTAAAGTCTGGTCACCTGTAAGCTGTTTGGTAGACTGGTCAAAATAGAAGTTAAACAGACTTGATATGTTTGCTGGATTTGAAGCATTCTCCACAATACTTGTATCCATATTGCTCTTGAAAGGTGAGAACGGATTGCTCTCAATTTCACCCTCTTTACCATATGCAGCACTCTTGAATTCGAATACTTCGTTATTGAAGTTAAGCCATGCAATAAGTCCATGGAAACCACTAGCATTGTTTGTAACGTTCAGTGCAACTGTAAATTCATCTCCAGGTTTAACAGTTGAAGTTGAAGGAACAGCTGTAACTGTTACTCCTTCTTCAGCAGCCTGTACAACTGAAGAAAGATTAAGAGCCGGCATGCTGCTGAAGTTGCCTGCCATCATTGCAATAGCTAAAGTACTGGCAACTGCTTTTCTAATTTTTCTTGACACTTCTTAACACCCTCCATTTAAATTTTTATCAGACCAAAAGCTGAGTGCAGCCTATTATGCAGTCTGAAACGTGTTTTGCGCACCTGCATAAATGGTATGCGGTACAATTGTCATATCGGCACTTATTTGCACAGTAAATCTGCGACACTCTGCGATCGTGCCGGAATCGCATTAAGAAACATCTGACAGACGTTTCTTACTGCTGTTATAAACAGCACTCAGTTGTTTGTTGCGTATAAATCAACAAAAACTTATAATTAAGCTTAATATTATTATACATCATGCAATAAAAAAAGTATAGTACTTTTCACAAGTTTATAGCCAAAATATTGCACAATAAATTCAATAATACTTTTGCTATTTAACATAAATATTGTATTAATTTAAGAAAACTACGAAAAATTTAATTAAAAAATGTCTTTTTCATACTTAATTTATTAACGTTTTTTAATAACACAACACCTATGTTTATGCCTTCCGACATGTCTTTTCGTTGAAACAATATTGTTTCCCACAATATTATCTTTCTTAATTATATCATATATATTTTTAAAAATCAAGATTTCTATGCAAAATCTTCAATTGACATATATTGATTTTTTGATAATTGTGCAATTAGTGCAAGCTCAGAAAACTATTTTTGGCAAATATGCAATGTCGAAAAAACTTATTGATAAGATGATTCAGGTATGATATAATCTTATATATAAGAAAATATTACGGAGGTTTCTGACATGAGTTACAAAAATGACTTTATCAAATTTATGACCGAATGCGGTGTTCTTACATTTGGTGATTTTACTTTAAAAAGCGGAAGAAAGGCACCATATTTTGTAAACACAGGTAATTACAAGACAGGTAAACAACTTGCTAAACTCGGAGAATTCTATGCTGAATGCATAAAGGAAAACGGTATCAGTGCAGATACTCTCTTTGGACCTGCTTACAAGGGCATTCCGCTTGCAGTCAGCTGTAGTGTAGCTATTTTTAACAAATATGGCGTGGATGTTAATTACTGTTTTGACCGAAAGGAAGCAAAAGATCACGGCGAAGGCGGTGTTATAGTTGGAAAACAGCTTACAGACGGCGAAAAAGTTGTTATCATTGAAGACGTTATTACAGCTGGCACAGCTATCAGACAGGTTATTCCGGTACTCAAATCAAACGCTGATGTTAATATCACAGGAATGGTTATTTCTGTTGACAGAATGGAAAAAGGAAAAGGTGAACTTTCCGCTGTACAGGAAGTAAAAGAAGAATTCGGCATCAATGTTTATTCTATAGTAACAATCAACGATATTATTCAGGCTATTAAGGATGGCGTTATTGAAGGCAAAGAATATCTCGACAAGATGATCGAATACAGAGAAACATACGGCGTATGATTTCATAAACTAATACAATATAAACAATAAGGACTGTCTTAAAAAATAAGACAGTCCTTATTGTTTATATTAAAGAATCAGGTTTTAGGGTCGAAACATCTTTTCTTTGATCTCAACCATAAAGCTGGTGCACGCCAGACAAACCGTATCCTGAGTTTAATATGCAATTTTTCTTATATTTTCATCTGAGCTGAATGTAGTTGCATTATATAAAAACAATATATGAGTGTAATCTTCCGGATTTGCATATTCACGAAAATTATTTATGTATCTCATATCCAGAACTGTTATCTCACTGTAGTGCTGGGTAAGGAACGGAATAAAACAGTTTGCGTATGAATCCTTGAATATTAGTATTTTTTTATCACTCTGAAGATTTGTCTTTATATTAAGGTATGGCTGGTTTGTGCCAAGATAAATGCTGTACTTATCCTTAGTACCGAGAAAATCTCTGAAATAAATGCTGTCGTAAACTGTTTCTTCAAGACCATTGTTTACAGTACATGAGGTTACGTTGCTTCCGTCTTTGATACTGTATATATCTATAGTATCAGGATCGATTTTATTATACAGCGTTTTTGAGTAATATGTTCCGAGAAATTCACCGCTTGCATGTTCAACATCATATTTACTGTATGGAATTGAAGTGAATCCGAGCTTTGAAATAGCAGCACTGTAAGCCATGTATGCACCAAGTGAGGTCCAGTGATGGTCTGTCCTGTAATAAATATAATCTTCCTTCGAGGCATTTAATATATCGTAGACATCTATTGAAGATACTCCGGATGCCAGACCGCTGTATACGTATTCAATTATTGCATGCTGATCAAGCTGAGGAGCATTCTTGGGAATAAGTTCAGAATAAATACCAGCTGAAGTCGGGGCAAGCATTACAAAAACAGGTGTATTTACAGAAGCTGAAAGCTGATTGATTGCATCTACTGAGCGATCCATAACGTCATATTCCGGATCAGGGATTTTTTCAATGAGACGTTCCTCTGTGATATATATGCCGTTTACTTCGTGTTTTCCGGTAGCCAGTTCTGTACCGATCTTGGCTTCTATCCATTTTGGTCTGCCGATAAAATGATCTGATACATAGTTCTCAAAATCTTTCATAAACGATTTATCAAACCAGTCATCAAGTGAAAATTCAGGCCTTTTCTGAAGCTGTCTGTTTTCGAGTGATGAAAAATCTTCTTTTTTCGAAAAGAGGGTTATCAAGGGAAGTATCAGAAGCGTTATGAAAAATATAATAGTTGTAATTCTTTTCTGTATGTTTTTCATATGGAGCCTCCGTTAAAATCTGAAATAAAGGAATGGATTGTACGTAGCGTCCACCAGGTAACATGTACTCAAGAGCAGAAGCAAAAGCTGAACAACCGGAACTGAAATACTGTACACACCCTGAAGCGGTTTCTTTGCAGAAATCTTTTCTGTAATTTTACTCCAGCAGTCTGTCGAAGCGAAGATACAGAGAATAAACATTACAGCATATGAACCAAGCTGATAAAGCGCAAGACTGTCGCATAACACGTTTCCTGCAAACATTGCCTTAAGATAATGTATTACATCTGTCATCGAATCCACATCAAAAAGTACCCATCCCAGTACAACCATAAAAAATGTGTACGCTGTGCTTACTGCCGCAGGGAGTTTTTCAAGTACCTTAGAGAATCCAAGTCTTTCTATTATAATGAGAATGCCGTAAAAAGCTCCCCATAAAATGAAGTTAAAACTTGCACCATGCCAGAATCCTGTAAGGAGCCAGACTATCGCAAGATTGCGGTATGTTTTTGCCTTTCCGTTTCTGTTGCCTCCAAGAGGAATATAAACGTATGTTCTGAACCATGAACCAAGAGTAATATGCCATCTTCTCCAGAATTCCGATATACTCTTTGACTGATACGGATGGTCAAAGTTTACAGGAAAGTTAAATCCAAATATTTTACCAAGCCCTCTTGCCATGTCGGAATATCCTGAAAAATCAAAGTAAATCTGGAATGTGAAAGCCAGTATTCCAAGCCATGCTGATAAAACAGAAAGTTCACTGTAATCCATCGCCTTAATTTGTGTCCAGAGCATTCCGATGTTATTTGCAAGGAGAACTTTTTTTGCAAGTCCTTTTATAAATAGTCCTGCGCCCTCTCCCACATTGTCTGCGTTGATTTTTCTGTCATCAATCTCTTCTGCCACTTCATCATATCTTACAATAGGTCCTGCAACAAGCTGCGGGAAAAGTGAAACATAAGTAAGATAATTAATGAAGTTTTTCTGAACTTTAACTTTTTTCAGGTATATATCAATGGTATATGACATACTCTGAAATGTATAGAACGAAATTCCGATAGGAAGCGGAAGATCCGGTTCGGTAATGCTTGTTTTAAAACATGTGTTTATGACGTTCACTACAAAACCACTGTACTTGAATACAAACAAAAATCCCAGATCCACCACCATAGAAATAACCAATGCCAGACGTCTTGAAGACTGCTTGTCTGATTTGCTCATATACAGTCCGGCTGCATAGTCCACAAGTGATGACGCAATCATTACCCAGATATATACCGGCTCTCCCCATGCATAAAAAATAAGACCTGCTATCAGCAAAATGAGATTTTTTAGTTTTTTTGACGCAGCCATGTAGACGATAAGTACAACCGGAAGGAAAAAGTACAAAAATGTCAGACTTGAAAATACCATTAATCTGCCTCCATTTCTTTATTTATAAATTCAACGAATTCCTCGGCGGACATCATTGTGTTTACCGCATCAAGCATACCTGATGTTGACAGACGTTCCGGAAGCCCGAGTTTTTTCAGGAATTTTCTTCTTCTCTCTGAACTGTCAGGGGAACCTGTCAGTCCTGCTTCATATATATCAGCTCTGGTAACCGGAGTTTTTACAGAACCGGAATCATTTTCATTTCTGTTAAACTCTATTCCAGCCTTTTTGAAAGCCTCTATTATCAGTTCCTTTTTTATGCCTTCAACTCCAAGTTTCCCCTCGCAGGAAGGCTTGTCTTTTCTTTTTTCCTTTCCGAAAACATCCGGAATATAGACATTTTTGATATTTCCTTCAGGAACTGAACCTTTTAAAAATCCTCTTATCTTAAAACCTGCACTATCCGAATCAGTAAGTATGATAATCCCTTTTTCGCGGGCGTAAAATCTTATAAGTTCCAGTTTTTCTTTATCCTTAAATATACTGTATCCGTTAGTTACCACTATAGTAGCATCAATAATTGATTCCAGTTTTATTTTGTCATATTTTCCTTCTACTATTATTGCCTGCTCTACTTTAAGCAATCCTTCACACCCCGTTTCTGACTGCAAGCATCTGTACTATTGCCTTTTCTATTATTATCTTCTGATCCAGTCTGGTTGATTTAAGTTCAAGATCAGCCCGTTCAAGAATACGCATAAATTTTCTAAGATGTTCGATACTTGTTTTTCTGGCATCTCTGAATGAATTTCTGACTACAAATTCTCTGCCTCTGTACCCAAAATCAATAGCAACGTCAGTTTCATTTACCGAAGAATTAATAGCCGCGGCAGCCCGGTAAATATCCATAAATGCTGACGATACAGCTGAAAGTATTACCACGCCTTCTGTTCGCTGTGATACAAGATCATCCAGAATTTTCATTGCAAGCGGCGCGTTAAATGACGTTACTGCAGAGGCAAGTGCAAATGCATTTGTGTCGATACCTACAGAAACCATGTCATCTATCATCTGCTCTGTTATTGCTTCCCCATTGGCAAATGAAGCAAGTTTGTGTATTTCATTTTCTGTTCTCTGAGTATCTCCAAGACAAATCTGTGCAAGTTTCTCAGCATCGTGCCTGCTTATTGAAGAACCGCATTCCGAAGCAAGCTGCATTATATCCTTATACATATCAGCTGGTTTTCTAAGTTCAGCTTCTGCAACTGAACCAAATTTTGCAGCTGTATCTATTACTTTTTTATTTTTAGCACCGGGAGTTTTTTTCCCGCCCTTTACATCATAGCCTGTTATAGATATAAGAATTATTGTCTGTTCAGGTAAATTTTCCAGAACTTTTATAAAACTTTTCATCTGTTCGGCAGTCAGTTCTTCAGCGTTAAGATCATTTATCTCGATAAAGTTATACTCTGTAAACATAGGATAAATCTCAGCTGTATCAGCAAAATCACTGACGTTAAACTCCCTGCCTTCAAATCTGTTTATATCCGACTGTGAATAGCCTGTACCAAGATATTTTTTTCTGACTGCACCCGCAAGGGAATGTACACGCCCTGAATCTTTTCCGTAGATATAGTAAATTTTTCTGGTAATAGCAGATTTTATTTCTTTTTCAAGTTCTGCTGCTGTTAAAATTCCCATGTTTCACCTCATTCCAGACTATATGCACTAAAACCTCCGTCTTGTGATATCCTTAGTGCGATATTCCGTTCTTTGTAAATGCCTTCATCAGTAATTATTTCCGAAGGGGTACAATGTATTAATATGTCTTTGTAAAATATTTTTACTCCATTCTCATTGTCAGCTTCTATCCTGTATCTGCTGTTATCAATCATAATACCTTCTTCACCGAAAAATTCCGGTTCACACCCGCATATATCGATTCCATAGTCGATATATGTTTCTTCAGGAAGATATACGTGTTCTATACTGTTTAGTGAGAGCTTTTCAGAATATGATGCCATGCTCTGATATGGATTTTTCAGAAAAGAAACCGAATCTATCCGGTGTATCTCGTACATATCTGAAAGTTTGGCGGCATACTCTGAACTTTTTGCATTTCCCGTCATATCTACTATATCAGCGTTTTTTCCCAGTGTTACAATTATCGCTGCCGAACGGGTATTGCCTACTCTGTAAACAGAAAGTACGTTACGGTTCATAAAGCTATATACTGACGGAGAAATCATAAATATTCCTGTTGCAATAATCAAAGCAAGAAAGGTATATCTTCGTTTTCTGTATTTTACTTCTGTAAAAATCACAAAAGCAGTAAGAAACAAAGTAAGCACCGGAACATAATTCTTTTTTAATGCGATGGTCACCGCACCGCTGCCTGCAAGAACTGAAGAAATATGAAAAACAAGTTTTGACATAAGTCCGCCCAGCATCATAACGGGATATGCAATTACATCAATCCCACCGGAAACGGCAAGTGCAAATCCGCAAAGCAGAGCACAGGTACAAAGCGGAATAAGAATAATATCCGAAACAGGCGCTATCACAGATATATTATCAAAAAACATTACTGAAAACGGAAAAACACAAGCCGATATACAGAACACAGTAATAATTTTAATTTTCAGTTTATCGAAAAACGAATCTTCTTTCATATCCGATATGATATACGGAGCGAAAACTGCCGCACCGTATGTTCCTGAAACCGACAGAAGAAATGATGCGTTTTTTATAAGAAAAGGTTCACATACAAGAAGTAACATTGAAGCGATACACAGAGAATTCAGAGGATCGGTACGGCGTCCGAAAAGTTCGGCTCCGCATATAAGAGTCATCATAAATGCTGCTCTTACCACAGAAACAGTCATACCAGAGAAAATAACAAAAACCAATATGACGGTTTCTGTAAACAGAAATCTTTTTTTCCCTGATAAACCAGTACTTTTTAGTAATCCGGAAAAAAGTGAAACAACAAGTACAAGATGCATCCCTGAAACAGCCATCATATGTCCTGTTCCACAACGGTATAATTCCTTTTTATTTGTGTCACCAAGCCCTGATTTATCACCGGTAAGCATTGCTGATATAAGTGCTCCGTTTTTACCCGGAAGGACTGAAGCAATCTTTTTTTCTGTATATTCCCGATAATGAAAAATGATCTTCCGCAACGAAAAACCTTCTTTTCCGAAAACTTCCATATCTGAAATACTGTCGGTCTGCAGAAAACATCCCGATGATTCATAATAATCTTTTTTATTGAAAAGAAAAGTGTTTTTAAAAGTCTCCGGTGTACATCTGAAACTGATTTTATCATAAAAGTCACAGTCCAGGCTTTCCCCGTAGTAAATTATTTCTGCCCTGACTTCATTATTTATCTTTCCCGAAAGTCTGTATTCTGACTTATCTTCTGCATAGTCTTTTATCCCGGTTATCTCTCCGCTATAAAATATTTCCTTTCCTTCGTAAGAAATAATTTTTTCATATACAAATGCATCATAAAGTGTGTACAACAGGGTTCCGTTTATAAAAAACAATGCTGAAACCGCAAAATATATAAATTTCTTTCCTGCTTTATTAAAGAAAAACGCAGACACCAGCAGTATGCCAAGCATCAGTGGTATCTGCATATCTCCCGGAAATCCGGAAGCGAAAAACATTCCGGCAGAAAAAGAAACACCTGTCCAGACCATTTTTCGTTTCATACTATGCTGATTTCCTCACTATATTACTTAAAAAAAAGCGGGAGTTTCTCAAGAAATACTATATCCGTTCTTTCAGCAGCGTCGCCTTCTGCAAGTACTGCACAGCGTTCACACACAATTCCTCCTGCTTCTGAAACCAGTTTTTCCATTGCTGTAAGTGATTCACCTGTACTGATTACGTCGTCAACTATGAGTACTTTCTTTTCTCTGAGCATTTCAGCTTTTTCATCACCAAGATGAAGCATCTGCTGATCTTTTGTTGTTATGGACTTAACTGATACGCTTACCGGATTTGTCATGTAAACTTTTACTGACTTTCTGGCAACTACATAAGGTTTTCCAGACTGGCGTGACATTTCATAGGCAAGCGGAATACCTTTTGCTTCCGAAGTCAGAATCACGTCAAAGTCTGAAACTTTTTTCAGAAGTTCTTCCGAACACTTTACTGTGAGTTCCACATCAGAAAACATAATAAATGCAGCTATGTCAAGCTTGTCATTAACCGGATATCTTTTTAATTCTCTGGTAAGACCAGCTACTTTAAGTGTATATGTTTCTGCCATAATCAGTCCCCCTGTGCTGAACTCCAGCCAAGCTGCTTTCCGCCGATAACGTGAAAATGAAGATGCTTTACAGTCTGACCGGCGTCATCACCGTTATTTGTTATAACTCTGTATCCGCCTTCGAGTCCCATTTCAGCAGTAACCTTTGCTATAACCTCGAAAATATGTGCAATAACTGCCGAGTTTTCAGGTGTTACCGCAGCTGCACCTGAGATATGTTCCTTTGGGATAACCAGAAAATGAACAGGTGCTATTGGTGATATATCGTGAAATGCATATACCATATCATCTTCATAAACTTTGTTGCTTGGGATTTCTCCCTTTATAATCTTGCAGAATAAACAATCCATGTTTTTTTACTTCCTCTCTTAAATACGACACCGCCCTCTCCGGAAATACACGAAGAGGGATAGGTGTTAATTATTTATTTTTACTTTATAAATGCTCCAAGAACATTCTTTATCTCAGCAATAGCAGCATCCGTTTTTGAAACATCACCGATACCAGCCATAGCGCTGTCAGGACGTCCGCCACCCTTACCGCCTGTAAGAGCTGAAATTTCCTTCGCAATCTTCCCTGCATGAGCACCCTTAGCAACAGCACCCTTGCCGCAGGAGACTGAAAATACACCGCTTCCGTCATTTACACAGGCAAGGACTGCGATTGTATCTTCTGATCTGTCGCGTAATTTATCTCCCATAGTTCTTAGAACGTCGTTCTTTATGCCGTCAACACGTGCAGTAATTACACTTACACCGTTGAAATCAAACGCATTATCAGCAAATGAACTTATCTTCATCATTGCGTTCTCTTCACTTACGCTCTGAAGTTCCTTTTCAATTGCCTTGTATTCATTCATAACCTGAGTACACTTCAGAGTAAGTTCAGCTGCATTAGGAGCCTTGAGTATAGAAGCAGCCTCATTGATAACCGCAATGTTTTCGTTAAGAAGCGCAAGCACACCTGAACCTGTAACTGCTTCGATACGTCTTACACCGGCAGCAACTGAGTTTTCAGAAACAATCTTGAAGAGACCGATTTTTGCTGTATTGTCAACATGTGTACCACCGCAGAATTCTACTGAAAAATCTCCGGCCTTAACTACTCTTACTATATCACCGTACTTTTCACCGAACAGAGCCATAGCTCCAAGTTTTCTTGCTTCCTCAATAGGCATTTCATTGGTATCAACAGGCAAAGATGACAGAATAATTTCGTTTACTCTGTTTTCTACTGCAGCAATCTCTTCGGTTGTAAGTGCATTGAAGTGCGAAAAGTCAAAACGGCATCTGTCAGGACCAACGAGCTGACCAGCCTGGTGAACATGATCACCGAGAAGTTCTCTGAGTGCAGCCTGAAGAATATGAGCAGAAGTATGGTTTTTCATCGTAGCCTGTCTTCTTACTGTATCAATCTTAGCTGTTACCTTATCACCCTTCTTTACTGTACCTCTGTCTACTGTACCGATATGCAGATAATGTCCATCCTCAGTTTTTACAACTGAGTCAACTGAGATAACAGCCTCTCCTGAGATAACACCTGTATCGCTTACCTGACCACCGCTTTCTGCGTAAAAAGGAGTTCTGTCAAGAACAATAACTACACTTTCGCCTTCAGAAGCACAATCCTTTTCTTCTGTTCCGCTGTAAACTGCAAGAACGGAAGCTTCATTCTCAGAGTCTGTGTAACCTGTAAATACTGTCTTTTCAGCATTAATCTTTATGCTGTTGTCTGCCCATGATGAGCTTGCTTTTGCTGCATGGTCAGCCTTGGCTTTGTTTCTCTGTTCAAGAACAAGTTCCTTGTATCTGTCCATATCAATCTTCAGACCCTTTTCTTCAGCAATCTCAAGGGTAAGATCAATAGGGAATCCATATGTATCACTAAGCTTAAACGCATTGTCGCCTGAAAGGACACCGTTTTTGGATTCTTCGATATATTTGTTAAGAAGTTCAAGACCGTTGTCTACTGTCTTTGCAAAATTCTCTTCTTCGTTTCTGATAATCTTCTTGATATATTCAGCTTTTTCACGGAGTTCCGGATAAGCATTTTCATTTTCCTTAATTACTGTTTCACACACTTCATAAAGGAATGTATCCTTGATACCGAGAAGTCTTCCATGACGTGCAGCACGACGGAGAAGTCTTCTTAAAACGTATCCTCTTCCTTCGTTTGAAGGCATAACACCGTCGCCCACCATAAATGTAGTGCTTCTGATATGGTCTGTAATAACTCTGAGAGAAACGTCTGACTTGTCATCAGTATGATATTCCACGCCAGCAATCTTACAGATGTGTTTCATGATATTCTGAACTGTATCTACTTCAAAAATATTGTCAACACCCTGCATTACACATGCAAGTCTTTCAAGGCCCATACCTGTGTCGATATTTTTGTTTTTCATTTCTTCATAGTGACCATTTCCGTCTGAATCGAACTGACTGAAAACGAGGTTCCATATTTCGATAATTCTGTCACAGTCACTTGCCTGTTCAAAGTTTTCAAAAGGACCGTATGCCTCACCTCTGTCGAAATGAATTTCTGAACATGGTCCGCAAGGACCTGAACCATGTTCCCAGAAGTTATCCTTCTTACCAAGACGAACGATTTTTTCCTTAGGAATACCAATCTTGTTCATCCATATCTGTTCAGCTTCATCATCACTCTCAAATACAGTAATCCAGAGCTTTTCAGCCGGGATTTCAAGAACCTTTGTTAAGAATTCCCATGCCCATTCGATAGCTTCATTCTTAAAGTAATCTCCAAACGAGAAGTTACCGAGCATTTCAAAATATGTACCATGTCTTGAAGTCTTACCTACACTCTCAATATCAGGTGTTCTGATACATTTCTGACATGTAGTTACTCTCTTGTTCGGAGGTACTGCCTGTCCAAGAAAGAATTTTTTGAGAGGTGCCATACCTGAGTTTATAAGGAGGAGGCTGTTGTCACCCTGCGGGATAAGCGGGGCACTTGCCATTCTTGTGTGATTCTTGCTTTCAAAGAAAGAAAGATACTGTTCTCTTAATTCGTTAAGTCCACGCCACTTCATAATAAAGAAAGCTCCTTTTATAATTAATTAAAATATTGATTTTCTTTCAAAATCGAACATATCGATGTTATTTTCTACAAACTTGTCCTGAAGTGCATCTATGCCGTTTTCAGACATATAGTCGCACTCAGCCTGTGATATAGGGAGTGCATATAAAAATGTAATAACACTGTCTCCTGCATCTGTAACACCAAATGACTTGCCCCATACCGGTGGCGGAAGTATAAGGAAAAGATGTTTCATGTCTGAATTAGGATAATAAATCGACATGATATCCTTAAGTACTGTACCATATCCGTATCTGATATTTGTTTCAAAGATACCTACTCCGGCCGTTGAAAGAATCTTGCCTGACATATCATGTCCGCCGTATGAAGACATGATAATCTCCGCACGGATATCTTTTCCTGTGTTTGAATCCTGATATCCGGTAGTTCTGTTTACAAGGCCAAGTGTTGAAGCAGTAAGATAATTTCTTCCCGGGCTCTGCTTTGCATAGAGTATATCAAGCTTGTTGGCAGCATCCTGTTTCTGATATGAAAACGCTTTCTGAACACCGCCAAGCGTTTCCTTAAGGACGTTTATCATCTTTTCTTCGTATATATTCAATTTCAACCGTCTATTCCTCCGATCGTTATTTTTTTGATTAAACACACATTATTATTATATCAAATCTGTGGATTTTGTCAATGTAAAAATCGCTGTTTTTTTATACTGAATATATTTTTTCTTAATGAAATCCCCATAATATTACTGCGATTTAATTTTATCAAGATACCAGACATTTATCTCAAGACCAACCAGCACCAGATACATACATCCGTAAAACCACAGCATGATACCTATGACAACAGCAAGACTTCCGTACATATTTTCAAATCCCGGAGAAAATGCAAGATATAACGAAAAAAGTGATGAATAGAGCTGCCATCCGACTGCACTTACAGCCGCACCCGGAAGCATGTCAAAAAAACCTATCTTTCTGTTTTTAAAAATACTGCTGTGTCTCCAGTCCGGAATAAATCTGTATGAAAATGAAAAAATCGCAATATATACAGAAAGCATAATTACCTTTCTGAAACTGATTATAAAAACCCAGAAATCATCCGGTACATCAATTCTTTCTTCAAAAAAATTTTCTATCATCTGTCCAAATACGCCCAGTGAAAGTGCCATTATTATCATTATGAGAAAAATTATTGTATCCAGAGCGCCCCAGATTCTGAGTGAAAAATAACTTCCCTTCTTCTCAGCATGAACAGCAGCCTGCATACCTGTTTTAAGAGCTGTAAACCCCTTGCCGGAAGTCCACAGAGTAACGACAGCAGAGAGTGAAGCAGTAGCAGCTGTTTTACCATATACTTCATCCAGTATATCAGTAAAAAATTTACTCATCTCATTCGGGATAAATCCGGATGTCAGACTTATCAGCTGATCTTTGGAAATATTCGTATAATGAAGCAGCGACATCAGAAGCATGGTAAGCGGTATGAACGACAAAATAAAAAAGTATGCGGAACTTGCTGAAAACGCAGATATATTATCATATTTTACCCTGTTGCCGATATCAATTATCTGCTTTATTATCCACTTTATGATTTTTTTCAATATATTGTACCCCCGGCAATATTTCTTTTTTCAATAACGTAAACCTAAAGTTGCAGGTAAATATTTCTCAATAAAAATATATTTTTCAGGAAAAATCAGAATGTATACTTTAAGTTTATTGTAAAGTCAATAGAATTATGATATCATATAAATCAGAAAATAACAATATAAGAGAGGGGTTTTTTCATGTCGTTTGCATCAAAACTACAGGAAATAAGACAGAACAACGAAATTTCACAGGAAACCCTGGCAGAACTTCTTGGTGTTTCACGTCAGTCTGTTTCAAAATGGGAACGTGGAAAGGGCTATCCTGAAATCGATAAGCTTATTTTTATAAGCGAACATTTCAACATATCTCTCGATGAACTGTTGAAAGAAAAGAAAAACGATTCAGTAAGAATAAGAAAACCAATTAATCTTACAAAAACTGAAGACAGAAACGTAACAGAGGAGATTTATCCATGTGAAGAATCTTTTCACCATACTGTAGTTTCCGGACATGCTGACCTTGCACAGTACGGTAATTATACCTGCCAGGCACAGTCCGGGAAAAGTGTAAAAACTTCTGCATCGGGTAAAATAAAAAAACGAATAAAGCAGAGGCTAGGTAAATACTGGAAACTTATTTCCGCAGGAATCTTTGGAGGAATAGCTGTCTCAGTTATTATAATTGGTATAAATTCGAATTTCAGTAAAAGCAGCTCAGAAGTTTACACAGGACCTTATTACTATGATGAAACAATAGCTTATTACGCTGAAAACTATAGTCAGGATGACTATGAAGGCGGTTACAATCTAAGATTCATGCTGGATGAGATGACCGGAACAAGATATATCTTTAATGCCGATGATAACTACGGATTAGCGACTTCATTTGATGACCAGATAAATAATTACACAAAGCTTACCGAACCTGAAACCGGAAACACATATTACTGTGCTGAATATTATTTTAATGAATGTGTTGTTGTTACACCGGTAAACAGTTATCCTTATGTTATTCCAAACTACATGGTTTATTCATGTATGGAAGTTGAACACCAGCATGATTATGAAGTATGTGTTGATGAAAACACAAAACAGTCATTCTTTATACCAAAGTATATATTAGAACAATGTGAAATATCCTTTGGGAAAAAAAGTGAAGAGGAATCTTCTGATATTGAGATAAATGATTCTCCTGAGGAACAGATAGAAGAAGCAGAGGAAAACGAAACGCCTGAGTTTCCCGAATCACAGTATTAATACTAATTTTTCACACTTTTTTCAATTGACAATTTCCTGTATATATCGTAAAATAGTAGATATAGAAAAACACGATTTATAAAAGGAGGAAATGTTGCTTGAAAAACTTTTTCAAAAAATATCATCTGTCACTTGACCCTCTCACAATAGCAAACATAATCATCGGAATAATGCTCACCATCCATCCGAGATTTTCAACGGGTTTTATATGCATAATTCTCGGTATAGTATGTCTTGCGTGGGGCGGATTCAGTATATACAAACATTTTGCCGCTAAAAAATACGGTTATACATCAAGGTTTGATCTGATTCAGGCGGTGATGGGACTGATATTAAGCTTTGTATTTATTTTCTGCAGGCGTTTTCTTGCCTCCGTTCTTCCTGTGCTCATAGGCACAACAATAATTTTTCAGAGCATCTCGAAAATCAATATGGCAATTTTTCAGAAAAAATCAGGAGCAAATAAGTGGGCACTCGGACTTGTGCTTAACATATTCGGACTAATACTTGGATTAAGCCTTGTATTCAATCCGTTCAAAGCATTCCTGTCTGTCATAAGACTTGTTGGCATAGTCCTTCTTATTAACGGAATAACCCGTCTTTTTACAGATTTCTTTTTCGCCCGCGAAATGGACAAAATCAACAATAAATCAGACAGCAATGTAATAGATGTTGAATTTACAGATATTTAAAAAAAATACCGGTCAGACGACCGGTATTTTTTTTATAATGATATTTTATTTTTTATCATTGCTGAAGTAAGAGTATTTTTCATAAGCATTGCAATAGTCATCGGACCAACACCGCCAGGAACAGGTGTTATGTAAGACGCTTTCTTCTCAGCTTCTGCAAAATTAACATCTCCGCAGAGTTTGCCGTCTTCCATTCTGTTTATACCAACATCAATTACAACTGCACCCTCCTTAACCATATCACCTGTTACAAAATTAGGCCTTCCGACAGCTGCAACAAGAATATCGGCATTGCTGCAGATTTCCTTAAGATTCTTTGTTTTGGAGTGACATATAGTAACAGTACCGCTTCTATGGAGCAGAAGCATTGACATAGGCTTGCCAACGATGTTGCTTCTTCCTATTACAACGCATGACTTACCGGCAATCTCAACACCTGTGCTGTCGATAAGTTCCATAATGCCAGCAGGTGTACATGGAAGAAATGCATATTCTCCAATCATTATCTTACCTACGTTAAACGGATGGAATGCATCAACATCCTTATCAGGTGAGATAGCATTGATAACAGCATTTTCGTCAATATGCTTTGGAAGAGGAAGCTGAACAAGTATGCCGTTGACTTTTTCATCTTTGTTAAGTACATCAACAAGATCAAGAAGTTCCTGCTGAGTTGTTTCTTCCGGAAGAGCATACTCATATGAATTAAATCCTACTTCCTCACATGCCTTCTTCTTTGAGTTCACATAAACTCTTGAAGCAGGATTGTCACCAACGATAACAACCGCAAGACCAATCTCAATTCCTTTTTCCTTAAGTTCAAGAGCCTTTTCTCTTACCTCGCCCTTAACCTTAAGTGATACTTCCTTACCGCTTATAATGTTTGCCATGATAATTTCTCCTTTATAAAAAATTTGTTTTATTTTTTCTTCTTGTCTTTATTTGCTTTTTCTTCTGCATCTGCAAGAAGTTTTTTTGACTCCTCACTATCTCTGTACAGCACATAATCTTCGCCCATTCGCTTCACCCTGGAACTGAAAACAATCAGGAGAATAAATGCAGCCAGTGAAGAAACAATAGCCAGAAGCTGTGATATCCGAATGTTTCCAAGCATAAGGCTGTCTGTTCTCAATCCTTCAACGACAGCTCTTTCTGCACCATACCAGAGAATATAGGTTAAAAGAAGCTGTCCGTCAAACTTTCTGTGTTTTGAGATGATAAAGAGAACAACAAATCCGAGAAGGCACCATACAGATTCATAGAGGAAACAAGGGTGTACCGGAAGATCCGGAGATACTACTGACGTATCACAGTTTTCAGTTATCCACTGCTGTATCTTCCCGCTTGTCATTCCCCATGGGAGACTGGTATTTGTTCCAAAGGCTTCGTGATTAAAGAAGTTTCCCCATCTTCCTATTCCCTGACCTATAAGGAATCCCATAGAAGCAACATCAAGCAAAGGCAGTAATTTAACTTTCCGTATTCTGCACATTACTGCACCAACAAGCATTGCACCTATTATTCCGCCATAAATGGCAAGACCGCCGTTTCTGGTATTAAAAATAAGTTTTATATCCCCTGCATAATAATCCCAGTTCATAGCAACATAGTAGGCTCTTGCACCTACTATCCCCCCGACAATGCCACCGATAATAACGTCAAAAGCTCTGTCCGGGTCCAGTCCGAATCTTTTCATCTGCGACAGGCCGAATAATATTGCAATAATCATACCGCATGTAATAATTATTCCGTACCACGCAACTGAAATTCCAAAAATTGAAAAAGCCTCACTTTTTACAGGAAGGTCCTCGATTCCAAGATAGGGGAATGATATTTCATAATCATTAAGTTTTGTCATATTTTCCGACTCCTTGTAGGTGATTTGAAGAATAATTACATTTCAACGACTGAAAGTGCCGCTTTTTCTGAATCAAAGCGTTCCATAATACATTTCATTACATCATCATATGTCATTTCTGAAAGAACTTTCAAAGTGTCAAAAGGTGAAACGCCTGAAAAATAGCTGTTAATCATAAGTGATGAAACAGATTCAGGAGTGCCTAATTCTCTTACCGATGAACCGTAGATATATTTTTTTATATTTTCATAAAGACTTCTGTCCATACCCTCAGTTTTGATACGGTCGATTTCCTTTAAAATACGATTCATAACTTCACGGGGATTTTTGGATTCACCGCCGAATATTGCTGTAAAATATCCATCTCCTGAAAATACTTCAGTAGAAAAAGAAGCGTTGATAAGACCTTCTTCCATCATACTTCTGTAAAGATATGAAGCCGGGTCAGACATCACGCTCAGGGCAACATATGTTTCCATCTCAGCTTTCAGGCCCTCATATCCGCTTACCGGAGCTGACTTAAAACCAATGTTGAACAGCGGGATACCTACTGTCATCCTTTCTGTGACTTCCTTCTTTACAATGGTTTCCGGCTCATACGGGAATGAGGTTTCAAGCCCCTGATTGCTGCACTCACGAAGTCGTCTGTCTGCTATCTCAATAACCTCATCTGCTTTCACGTTTCCGGCAATGACAAGCACCATATTGTGAAGATTATAGAAAGTATTATAGCATCTGTACAAAAGATCAGCATCTATCTTCGCAATACTTTCAACTGTACCTGCTATATCGATTTTAACCGGATGCTCATGATACAGGCTCCTCAGCATATTATAGAAAACTCTGTTTCCTGGATTGTCATTGCACATCCTTATCTCCTGTGCAATAATTCCCTGTTCTTTGTCTACAGTTTCCTTCGTAAAATACGGAGACTGAACAAAGCTCAAAAGGATATCAAGTGATTCTTTGTAATTGTCAGAACAACTGAAAAGGTAGCATGTTTTGTCAAATGAGGTATATGCATTTGCCGATGCACCGGTTTTGGCATACAGCTCAAAAACATCACAGTCTTCGTTTTCAAAAAGCTTATGCTCCAGAAAATGTGCTATACCTTCCGGTACTTCAGTATATTCCTTGTCTCCGGCGGTTCTGAATCTGGTGTTTATCGATCCGTACTTTGTTCCGAAAAGAGCTTCGGTAGTCGAGAAACCTTCCATCTCCCAAACAAGAATGTCAAGACCGCTTTTATGCTTTATATATACATACTCATCTCCTGTGAGTTCATTTTTTATTACCTGCTTATTCATCATCTTCCTCCTGACTTTCGGAACTTTCCAGAGCTTCCATTACATAAACAGTATCAAGTTCAAATGAATTTGCTGCTTCAGTAACTTCTTCACGTGTAACAGCCATAAGTTTTTCTATATGTTCATCAGGTGTGAGTGAAAGTTTCTCACCGCAGCAGTAATTATTAAAATACCAGGCGACTATCTGTGAAGGAGAATCATTTACAGAACGTACACTGTTTACCAGGTAAAGTTTCGTATTGAGAAGTTCTTCATCAGTAAAATCACCGTTTTTAACTGCATCCAGCTGATTAACGACTTCTGCTGTGAGCTTTTCGGTATTTTCATTTTCAACACCGCTGTCGACAAGCATAGTTCCCTTGCTGTACACATATGAGCTTGAGCAGTAATAACACAGACTCATCTTTTCTCTGACGTTTGTAAAAAGTTTTGAGAATGTAGTTCCGCCAAGTATCCTCGAAGCAAGTGTGCAGGCATTTTTATTATCACTTTTAGTTTTAAACGCCATAATCACCTTGGTCTGTTTCATTTCTATTTTGTCAGAAGCATTACATACTTCTGTTTTAAGCGGACTTACTGTTCTGATCTTTGGTTCCTGAGGCGTTCTCTCAAGCACAGAAAATGCTTCTGAAAAACGTTCCTTAACTGAATCATTTTTTTCAGACGAAACAAAATAAATCTCAATCACAGCTGTTTTCAGAAGCGTGCAGTAAGAATCATAAACCTGCTTCGGAGTAATCTTTTCAGCATTTTCAACTGTTCCATACAATGAAAATGCACAAGGCTCATCCCTGAAAATATATTTATGGGCCTGCATATGAGCATATCCGCGTTTGTTGTTTATCTCAGAATAAATACTTTCAATAAGTTCACGTTTTTTAAGTTCAAACTCTGTATTATCAAACTCACCGTCTGTTACGTTGGGATTAAATATACAGTCCTGCGCTATATCAAGCATTTCACTCAGTATATCTTCTCCTTCAAGAGCAAATCTGTTATGAATACAGTCAGCTGAAAAAGTGATAATCTGACAGTCGCCAGCCTTTGAAGTATCTGTATAGAGTGACGAGCCATAAAGCGCATTAAGCTTATCAGACATCTCCGAGTATGTTTTTATTTTATTGTTTGTGGAACCTATAAGCATAGCTGCCATAGAATTCAGAGGAGCAGCTTCTTCTGAAAGCTCTGTAACAAATTTTATTTTCAGTACACTGTTTTTGATTTTCGGATCTATTATCGCTGAAAACGCAACTCCGTCAGCGATTACTTCACGATTAATCTGTATTGACATATACACCATCCTTTATGTTTTAAACTGCTTTTTTATTATACCACACCTCATAGTAAATATCTAGTACTGTCAGGGTTTTATTTGCAATAAAAAAGATGCACTACTTTATTGGTGCATCCTTTTTTTATCATTTATTGTTTTTCATCTGAATCTTTTTCAAAGGCCATCTTTTCAAAATCTTCAACAGAAATCGGTTTCGAGAAACAGTACCCCTGAACAACTTCACTTCCGGTATCCTTAAGGATTTCCTTCTGCCAGTCATACTCAACGCCTTCAACTACTATCTCTTTTTCAAGATCAATGAGGAACGAAACAGTTCCTGAAACAAATTTTCTGTTCTTAGGATCATCGATATTATCAATAAGAGCCTTGTCTATCTTGATAACATCAAACGGGAGTTTCTGAAGTGCAATAAGCGATGAATAACCGGAAGCGAAATCGTCCATAAGGAGTTTGAATCCTCTGTTTCTCAGGTCTTCCATAACTCTCGCAAGTTCGCCTTCATCGTCACCGATAAGGGCACTTTCCGTTATTTCAACTTCCAGAAGTTCCGGCGGAATACCGTACTTATGTACAAGTTCTGTAAGTCCTTTTGCAAATCCAGGATTAAAAATATGCATACGGGATACGTTTACGGATACCGGAATATCCCTGTAGCCCATATCACGCCATTTTTTAATAACCTTACATGTTTCTTCCCAGACATATTTGTCAAGGGTAACAATAAATCCGTTCTTTTCAAAAATCGGAATAAACTTACCAGGGGAAATAATCTGGTCTGTATCTGGCTCTTTCCATCTTACCAGAGCTTCAGCACCAACAACCTGACCGGTATTGATATTGCATTTTGGCTGAAGGAGAATAAAGAACTCATTATTTTCAAGAGCCTTCTGCTTTTTCGATTCAACAAACTTCTGAATATTATGTTTTTCATCAAATTTTCTGTCATAAAAAACATAAGTTTCAAGCAGATTGCCTTTTATAGTCTTGAGTGCTATACCTGCATAATCACACATTACACTCATATCACAGCCTTGCTCAAGTTTATCTGCGATTCCGAAATGAGGCACAAGATGAATTCTTTCGTCACAGTTTTTAATGTTTTCATTCGCCTTGATTATTCTTGTGAGCATATCATCCTGCTCATTATATCCCATCATAACAACAAATATATCATTTCCAAGATATCCGTGTATAGCATTTTCATCAAAAACCGCATTTAATATATTGGCAATCTTAACGAGAATCTGGTCACCGACTTCCCAGTCATATATGTCATTTATAAAACTGAAGTTATCAATGTCAACACGTACAATCGCATATGTTTCCATCTCACCGTTTTCAAGCATTGCAGAAGCTTTAGTCATGAACGCTTTAGAATTATAAAAACCGGTTTTGCTGTCATGTTCGGCCTGATACCTAAGTTCGTTAATTGCTGTATTAAAGTCCTCTACAAGCTCACCAATCTCATCCTGCGTCTGTATCTCGAGGTTTTCCGAATATTCTCTTGTAGAAAGTCCCTTAAGACTTTTTCTGATAGCATTGATTTCATTGACAAGCTTTTTTGTCATAAGGAGAATGAAGAATGAAATAATAATGATACTTATTACAGTAAATATAATGACAAGAATAAATGTCGTCATGGCCTGTCTTAAGATGTTGTTCACCGGAGTAACATATATAAGGGTAAGATTGTCAAGTTCCCCGATTCTGTGGACAGAGACCACAAGGTTGTTTCCGTTAACGTTGTTCAGAATCGTATTTTCTTTATCATATATCCCCAGAGCTTTTTCTATATTTTTGAACGCAGTCTCATTGTATCCCATTGAATGATAAATTATCTCGTTATCTGATGATGCCAGCATCCATTTTTGGCCTTCAACGCTGATACTTATCTCAAGAGTCCTTAAAACAGTCCTGTTATCGACGCTCATAACAAGGCAACTGTCTGCCTTATCTCCATCGGAAATACTGAAAGGATATACATAGGTGATAAGTGGCTTTTGCTGATCAAAAACAATATTGGACATAACATAATACGGACTTGCCTCTGCAAGCTTATCCTGTTCAAGCCAGTAAGGATCCGAATCATACATTCGCATATAATCTATTCCGTATATCTTTGAATCATTCAAAAAAACATATTCGATACCTGAAATCATCGGAGACACGGTTTTTATTCGGGAAAGAATTTTCTGAACATCATCAGTTTTTTCGTTTGAAATTAATTCTTTTATTTGATCTGCATACTGACTAAAATTAACTCCCCTGATTGTTCCTTCTATATTCTCGACAAGAGTCTGTGATTTGCCGTTACTCTGACCAATCAGTGCATTTTCAATATTTTTTACAACAGAATTTTTAGTAATCCATATACTAACAAAGCAAAGTACAATAAGTAAAACCGAAGCAGGGAGTATGCATGTCATTGTAAACTTTACGCTTAATTTTTGAGTTTTCTTTCTTTTTTTGAATTTTCCGACTTCCTTTTCCACAACTCCACCCCATTTTATATAAAATATGTGTCATAAAATCTTAATTTACCTTATAATTATAGCATATATATTTTTTGATTTCAACTGTATTTCTGCGTTTTCATAAAAATTATTTAATTCATTTGTTATTTTATAGATATTTTAACCATTTAAAAAAAGGTGTAGCGGAGCATTTTTATCCACTACACCTGAATTTTATTCAAAAAATTTTGCATACCTGAAATCGAGCTGCCCGGAGAACGGAGAAAAAATAATATCCTTTGCGCTTTTTCTCCTGATAAGAAAGATACGCTTATAGAATAACGGAATATACTCACATGAATTAAGTATCTCATTTTCAGCCTTACGGTATAAATCATTTATTTCATATTTATCACTAAGAATGACTGATTCCTCAAGAATGTTCATGATACTCTGCGCCTTGTATCCGTACAAAACAGAATTCACAAAATTATTAAGAAAATAATAAACTGTGCTGTCCTCAGAGGTTACTTCTATAAAAGCCATAAAGTAATCTCCGTTTTCAAGGCGTGAATAATACTCATCATCTTCAGCATATTCTATTGAAATATACAGTCCCAGATTTTCCTGCCAGTCTTCAACAACTCTGCCTAAAAGACCTGAATCTGATTTGTTTCTTACGAGAATCCTTATATTATCAGGACATGTACGATAAAAATCCTCTTTCATGCTTTCTGATATTTCCGGTATTTCTTCCGAATAAAACTGATACTCCCTGTCCGGATTATATTCTCTGTAGTTTACACCGGCATACGTCATACTTCCCGGTACTATTGCATAGGCTGCGTTCAGATTTTCAGAATCAAGAGCAGCAAGCTCATCACGTTCAACCGAGAGTGACAGGGCTTTCTTTATTTTTTCATCGACATTGTATTTGCTGTTGAATATTATACCTGCAGAGATTGTTTCATAATCTTCTGTGTTATAAATATCCATAAAGGTTTTCTTACGTGCATTTTCTGACACAAGCAACTCGGTTTCTGAATTTTCAAAATTCTCTGCCAGGGCTGAAACGTTTCTTTCTATGATAAAAGTCAGCATATACGGATATACCCTGTCATACGCTGAGTTATCATAATTTCTCTTCATGTAGATGAGATTATCGTTTCCGTATGGATCGTATGACCACTGTGTCATATAAAAAGCTCCGTTTGAAATTACAGATTCGTCATCAAGTCCGTATCTGGCTTTTGTACTCTCAAAAAACTGCCTGTTACATGGCATTGCAGGAGATGTTGTCAGAAGATACAGAAACTCAGAATTAGGTTCTTCAAGCAAAAAAACAAGTTCTGTATTGTTTACTGCATATACACCTAGTTCTGAATAATCCATCTGACCGTCTATAATGGCTCTGGCATTCTTCAGAAAACTGAATTTTTCCCTGTACGGGGATCTGTTTACCGGATTAAAAATTCTTTTGAACGCATAAACAAAATCATGAGCTGTCACAATCATATCTGTACCGTCATTGCTGTACCAGTGACAGTCATCACGCAGAGTAAAGCTGTATGTCAGACCATCATCAGACATATGATGGTTTACGGCCACTCCGTAGCAGAGTTCTCCTTCCAGACCGGTAGTCATAAGACCCAGAAACATATTTTTGATCACCATAAGCGAAGATCTGTCTTCAGCAAGCTGCGGATCAAGATTCTGAGGATTTCCGTACAGAGTGTAGGTAAACGAATGCCCTGCACCGTCAAATTCATCGTCATCATTACAGCCACACAGAGAAATAAGTGAAAATACAACTGCAATTACAAGCGGGAAAAACTTTATCTTTTTCATATCATGTAATCAACCGCCTTTCCCTCATCAAGACTCTTTTTACAATCCAGAACACGCTGGTTCGTACTGCCTCTGAATACTGCGTCTATACTCTTTAACTCAGAAATAAACTTTCCGTCAATGAGAATATCAGTACATTCAAGAAGTTCTGCAAAGTGATTTTCTGAATCTGCATTTTCCAGAAGATACTCAAAAGTATAGCCGGTATAAGTTACAATATTAAAATCAGATCTTTTGACCTTAGCAGCTATCTCACAAAGAGGCAAAGGCTGACAGAATGGTTCCCCGCCGCTAAAAGTCACTCCGTCTAAAAGCGGGTTTTCCTTGATCATATTTATTATCTGATCTGTGTCTTCCGTTCTTCCTCCGTTAAAATCATGTGTCTGCGGATTATGACAGTCTTTACATCTGTGAGGACATCCCTGTGTAAAGACTGTAAATCTTATTCCGGGTCCATCAACTATAGAATCGTTGGCAGTACCAGCTATCCGAATTTTCATATATTATTCTCCGACACCATGTTTAACTCTGTCTTTTTCCTCAGCCTGCTTGGCATTGTTAAACCTGTCAACAGTACCTACCAGATACCCGGTTATACGCCTGATTCGGTCAAATCCCTGCAGGTGTTCGTCTTCACGTCTTCCGCATTTAGGACACACATCACCTATAATTCCTGTGTAACCGCACACAGGATCCCTGTCAACAGGATGATTAATTGAACCGTAGCCAATGCCTGATTCCTTCATGCATCTTACTACCTTTTCGAATGCTGTGAGATTCTGAAGCGGATCTCCGTCAAGCTCAACATAACTTATATGTCCTGCATTGGTAAGAGCATGATAAGGTGCTTCTATCTTTATCTTGTCAAATGCGCTGATTTTGTAGTACACAGGAACGTGGAATGAGTTTGTATAGTATTCCCTGTCAGTTACGCCTTTAATCTTTCCGTATTTTTTTGCATCCATCTTTACAAATCTGCCCGAAAGACCTTCAGCCGGAGTTGCAAGAAGTGTAAAGTTCAGTCCTGTTCTCCTGCACTCTTCATCAAGTCGGTCACGCATCCTTGTTACTATCTCCAGACCAAGCTTTCTGGATTCTTCGTCTTCACCATGATGTTTGCCGGTTAAAGCAACAAGAGTTTCGGCAAGTCCTATAAATCCTACGGACATCGTGCCATGCTTCAGTACCTCTTCTACTTTATCATTTTCTCCAAGTTTATCTGAATCTATCCATACACCCTGTCCCATAAGGAAAGGATAATTTTTTACAGTCTTCTGTGCCTGAATTCTGTATCTTTCCATAAGCTGATCTATTGCAAGATCCATGTAATCATCAAGTGAATCAAAAAAAGCACCAATATTTCTTTCTGATTCGATGGCAAGTCTCGGAAGGTTTATTGATGTAAAGCTTAGGTTACCTCTTCCGGTAACAATCTCCCTTGACTTGTCATATACATTTCCTATTACACGCGTACGGCATCCCATGTATGCTACTTCTGTATTGTAATCACCTTCACGATAATAAGGAATATTAAACGGTGCATCAATAAATGAGAAATTAGGAAACAGTCTCTTGGCAGAAACCCTGCATGCAAGCTTAAAGAGATCGTAGTTAGCATCTTCAGGATTGTAGTTGATGCCTTCCTTTATCTTAAAAATATGAATAGGGAAGATTGGCGTTTCACCGTTCCCAAGACCTGCTTCGTTGGCAAGGAGAATATTTTCAATTACCATTCTGCCTTCAGGTGAAGTGTCTGTTCCGTAATTAATTGAACTGAACGGTGTCTGCGCGCCTGCACGACTATTCATAGTATTGAGGTTGTGAATAAGTGCTTCCATAGCCTGATATGTGGCTCTGTTGGTTTCCCTGAACGAAGCCTTAGCAGTAAAATCCTGTATTTTTTTTGCTGTTTCTCTGTCAGTATAATTCAAAAGTTTACTCAATTCAGCTTCCTGATATCCGTTATCATTTGCAAGTACAGGCTTAATACCCGTTTCTTTTTCAATATCGGCAGCGATTGCCTTTGCTGTTTCTGCTGCATTGTCCATACCTGCAAAAAGTTCAAGACATCTTGCAATATTCTGAATATATCTGCTTACATATGTCTTTTTAACTCCGCCTGACATCGCATAATCAAAATTTGGAACACTCTGACCGCCGTGCTGGTCATTCTGATTAGACTGAATTGCAATACAGGCAAGCGCTGAATAACTGGCTATATCATTTGGTTCTCTTAAAAAACCATGACCGGTTGAAAATCCGTTTTTGAAAAGTTTAATAAGATCTATCTGACAGCATGTAGTGGTAAGTGTGAGAAAGTCAAGATCATGAATGTGAATGTATCCGTCAGCATGTGCCCTGGCATGTTTTCTGTCAAGCACATACATCTCATAGAATTCCTTTGCACTTACAGAACCATACTTCAGCATTGTTCCCATAGCTGTGTCGCCGTCAATATTAGCATTTTCGCGCTTAATATCACTATCTTTGGCAGATTTGAAAGTCAGGTCCTTAAAAACCTTCATAAGACTTGTTTTCATTTCTCTGGAACGTGTTCTCTCGTAACGGTAAAGAATATATGCCTTGGCTGTCTGTGCATGTCCTTCCTCAATAAGCACCTTCTCAACTATATCCTGAACCTGCTCAACTGTCGGAATTGCCCCTGCATATTTTTCCTCAATAATTTCACAGGCCTTGCAGGCCGTTTCCATAGCTTCCTGGTAATCATGTCCCCCGATAGACTGTGCTGCTCTGAAAATGGCATTTGCGATTTTTTCGGTATTAAACGGAACTTTTCGTCCATCTCTCTTGACAATCTGTGTAATCAATTTTTACTGCACGCTCCCTTATTTTTCTCAAAAACAATACCAAACACAATAATCTGTGTCTGGTATTGATATATTATGAAAATTATTTTTTATTTTAATTAAAATGCCTTTTCTACAGCTTTCTGTGCTGTCTTAGCATCTGCACCAACTATAAGATATATATAATCTCCGTTTGTCTTGATCTCACTTTTGCAAAGCTTGTCATATTCAGCAGGCGCATAACTCTGAAGAGTATCCTTGCGGCTCTTTACTCTTGTTTCGAGAGCTGACTGTATCTTTGAAATATTTTCGTCAGAAGAAGCCTTAACAAAAACTATCTCGTCAGCAAAAGCCATATTTCCTGCAGCCTCTGCAGCAAAATCCTCGTACCAGCTTTCCTCCAGTTCATATGTAAATTTTATGTCTGATCCTTCCACGCTTACAAGTTCTTCAAAAGCAGCTCCGCTTTCCTTAGCAGTTTTCAGAAGATCCTGCGCAGACTCTGCTGAACCTTTTCCACCGCATGAACACAGAAGCATTCCGCATAAGGCAGCTGCTGATATTAACCCGAATATTTTTTTCATTTTAGTTCTCCTCCGTTTTCTATTACTGTACAGTATGACTGAGAATATATTCTCCAAACACATCATAAAGATCTTTTGTCATATGAACTCCGTCTGTGGATGACCTAAGGCATCCGCTTTCGTTTTTCAGCGACGGATTTACATCAAGGAAATACCACTGATTTTTCTCTGCCATCTTAAGAAGTTCATTGTTGTATGCATCTATATCTGAATTAAGATATTTGCCGCTTGCTACGTCCGCACGTGTTTCCCTTTCTGCTGTAACGGGCGGAATAGAAATTATATATATACTGGAAGACGGCATTTCAGATGCAACTCTCTGTACAAATTCTTCGTACTGAGAAATCATGGTATCCCAGTTTATCCACATGACACCATTTGTTCCCATCATGATATACACGTTTTCAGCTTTTGACGCCTTTACGCTGTCTACTGAAATATAGTCATTAATATGCGATATGCTCATTCCATTCTGTGCAAAAACCCTCTCTGGGCTAACTAGTGCATATCCACTCATACCCTTGATATGTGAATCCCCTATAAACGCACACTTATCATAATAAGTTTTATCCTTTGCTGCAGACTCAGGTACAGGTGCGCCGTAATTATATGTATTGTTTGCAGGAGCCTCTGTAACAGGAGCAGCCGTTACAGGAACTGTTGTTACTTCTTCAGCAGAAGTTTCAGTAGTAACTGTTTCTGTTTCTGACACAACAGTTTCCATTGTGGTTGTTGTGGTGGTACTTGTTACCGCTGTTACTGTTGTTATTGTTGTTGCAGTAACCGCTTCTGTCGTATTAACTGTTGTTTCTGCCGTAGTTTGCTCTGCAGAAACTGTTTCAGTTATATCATAAACAACCGGATTATCTGAAACTTCTGCGTGAGATTTTTCTTTGTAAGAGTTAAGTTCCTCTTCAACAACACAGGAAATATAACTTCCGGCAAATATGACCGACAAAACTGCAGCAGTAACTTTCATACTGATATTATTAGTATCCGTAATTTTTTCCGCCTTTCGATTTTTTAGATATGTGTGTTATTGTGCAGTATGTGTCAAAATGTAATCAATAAACTTTTCGTAAGTATCTCTGTTAAAATGCATACCGTCACCTGTAACGTCATCCGGAAGTTTTCCGTTTTCATCCTTGAGTTCCGAGTTAACGTCTACGTACCAGACATCCTTTTCATTTGCAAGTGAAAGAAGTCTCTGGTTAAAAGAATCAATCTCAACATTGAGAACCTTGCCGTTTTCTATGGTATCAATCTTCTCCTTCATAGTTCCGACAGGTGTTATGGAAATAATATAAACATCACTATCCGGCATCTCAGTCTTTAACTGATCTATAAAATCAGAATATGCACTAAGCATCTTGTCATTATTGTACCATGCAACACCATTGCTTCCAAGGAGAATATAAATATTTTCCGGCTTTATTGACTTAACCGCATCCATTACAAGAACCGGTGTTTTAAACCTTGGATTTGTAACTTTTTCTTCACCTATAACATCTATTCGGAGTCCCACAGAAGCAAGTACATTTTCTGACGGTACAAATTTGTAACCCGAAAGACCTGTTGAAATGGAATCCCCTATGAAAACAGATTTTTCAAGATATGAATCAGGCTGCCTGTCTGATTCAGGAACAGGATTTTTTGGTGTAGAATTATTTGCTTCGGAGGATTCAGTCTCCTTCACTTCAACTTCATTTTTTTCTGTTACTGTATTGCCTTCTGCATCAGTTACGGTATTGCCTTCTGCGTCAGTAACTATAACATTTTCAGTTATCTGACTGACTCCTTCTGATGTATTTGCTGCTGGTTTTGATGAAAAGTCAAAATTCAGGGCGTATATCATAAAACTTACCACAATGCTTACTAAAAAGAACATCAGTACTATCGAAAGTCTGAATGCACTGTAGCGTCTTTTTCTTTTTCTTGCTGCCATTCTCTGAGGATTTCTTGGTCTGTTATCCGGCATATCCATTTTCCTTTCCTTAAAAACACTAGTCTTTCTCTACGAAAAATCACATCAATATTAATTATACTATAAAACGAATTTCATTTCAATACAGAATATTGTTTTCAGGAAAAAATTTTGAATTATTACAGAAAATCGGCTGCTTTTAGCATTATTGCACATTCAAGACGTTTTTTCTGAAGCTGACATGAAAATTTGTGAGCTGCGTAAATATCTCCGTTATACATATAGTTATTTGCATTGCAGCCACCGCTGCAGTAAAATTTTGCCCAGCATTTTTTACATTCAGGTTTTTTATAAACATGTGCCTCTGCGAATTTTTTCTTTATTTCCCTGTCAAATGTTCCGTCATATATATTTCCCATCTTAAAATCTTTTTCGTTTACAAATCTGTGGCATGGAAATATGTCTCCGTCAGGAGTAACAGCAATATATTCATTTCCGCAGCCACATCCCTTAAGCCGTTTATGGACGCATGACTCCATATTGATATCAATCATAAAATGGAAAAAGTCAAGGTGTTTACCCTGTTTTTCATTTTCAAGAATTTTTACTGCAATCTTTTCATATTCCTTAAAAATCTTCGGAAGATTTATCTCTGTGAGGGCATACGGTTCGGAAGGATCGGCAATAACCGGTTCCACCGATATCTTACTGAATCCTTCATCAAAAAGGCTCATAACATCTTCAGAAAAATCCGGATTATACTTTGTAAAAGTGCCTCTTATATAATAGTCCCTGTTCTCTCTGGCGTTTACAAGTTTCTTAAACTTAGGCATAATTTCATCATATGTACCTGTTCCGTCGGTTTTTTTGCGAACTCTGTCGTTTACTTCCCTTCTTCCGTCAATGGAAAGGACTACATTTGACATCTCGGAATTGATAAAATCAATTTTCTCATCATCAAGAAGTACTCCGTTTGTGGTCATCGTGAACTGAAATGTTTTTCCTGTACCAGCCTCTCTGCTTCGTCCGTACTCTGTAATCTGCTTTACAACATCAAAATTTACAAGCGGTTCTCCCCCAAAAAAGTCAATTTCAAGATCCTTTCTGTCCCCGGAATTTTCTATAAGAAAATCAATAGCTTTTTTTCCGGTTTCTGCAGACATGAGTTTCCTTCCGCCACCAAAATTTCCTGTTGAAGCAAAACAATAATCACATCTTAGATTGCAGTCGTGTGATACATTAAGGCATATTGTTTTAAGAGGAACATCTGTGTCATTATCGGAAAACTGTTCAAGCCTGTCCTCGCTGAAAAGTATATTTTCGTGATAGGCTTCAACAACTTCATCGAAACATGTCTCGATATCTTCTCTTTTATAGAATCTTGATAATTTAGAAATGACGTTTTCAGGGCATTTTTCAGAAAACGGCGGTTCTATATTATCAAGTATGTCATATGTAAGATCGTCAACAACATGCACCCCTCCGCTATTGACATCAAGGACTATATTATACCCGGCCAGCTTGTATTTGTGTATCATAAAAAGCCTTCCTTCCACAAAAAATAATATAAAGAATATGAAAAAGGGACAACTCACAATTGTCCCTTCTTTTGTCCGGCAAAATAAATCAATGATTATTTTCTGTTTTCACATTTATGGTTTGCCACTGTACATGAAGTTTTACATGCAGACCGGCACACAGCCCGGCAGCTGCTGCAATCATTCTTTCTGACTGCGTCCTTTACGTCAGGTTTATTCAATGTTTTGATATGTTTCATAACCGCAAACCCTCCAAACAATTATATAATAGCTTAGATAGTATTATATCATATTAATTGATGATTTTCAAGGGTTTTTAACCGATATCAGCTCTCTGAGAGTCCATAACGTCATTTCAGCAATAAACGATTGACCGGACTATTAATAATAGTGTATTATAACAAATATTATTCGTTTTTATGTTCATCAAAATAAATAATCGGTTTTCCTGAAATATGTCTGTTCACACCGTATATCCCACCGACAGCACCTGAAAGAACGGCTATAAATACGGTAAATATACATGACAAAACATCTGCACTTTCCGATGATAATAAAAATATGAGAAATGCTGCCATCAGTATAGAAAACGAACACATCACCCCTGTCGCCATACCTTTTTTACGTCTGAGAAATCCCCCGCTTCTGCCTGCATAAAATGAACTTACTATAATTATCATTTCTGAAAAAAATTTATACATACTATAAGGTATATCCGCAATAAACAACACACACGCAATAAGTGAAGACATGCAAAAAAACACAGTTATCCCTGATAATCCTGAGATAACTGCGATTTTCAAAAATATTAACATAGTTGTATCTGAATCTGTTCTCCGTCTTTTCATACTT
>JAEDJV010000093.1 GCA_016296165.1 Oscillospiraceae bacterium
ATTAATCTGGTAAAAGATTTTATAAACAGCCTTGAAGCTATAATTCCTGATTTTTCAGGTTTTGAAGAATTTGAATTCTCAGATGACTTTGGAATGAAGGAATTCATGGAAGTATGCAGAGATTTCAGAAATAAGGCAAAGGAATCAGGAAAAGAAAATTTTGCTGAATACAAGGGTGCATTCAAAGACTTTACAGGTCTTAAGAAGTTTGAAGTAAACGAAAACAACGAAGAATTCACAGCAGAAGACGGCGTTCTCTTTGACAAGGACAAGAAGACACTTCTCTCATATCCTGATAACAAGGAAGGCGAAGAATTTGTAATCCCTGAAGGCGTTGAAGAAATTGCACCACATGCATTCGACAACTGCAAAAACCTAAAGAAAGTAATACTTCCTGAAAGCGTAAAGAAAATAGGTAAGGGTGCATTTGAAAACTGCGAAAACCTTGAAGAAGTAACACTTCCGGAAGATATCAAGGTAATAGAAGAAGATACATTCAAGGACGATGTAAATCTTAAGAAGATGAACAAGCCTGAAAAACTTGAAGTAATAAAGGATAAGGCGTTTGAAAACTGTGAAAAGCTTGATGAAGAAGCAGCTGAAACAGTAAGAAAACACGCTGGACGTAAGTACGGTGATATAAACCAGGATGACTATGTAGATCTGAGCGACCTTTCAGAACTTGCACTCAGTGTTATCGGTGAAAAGGAATTTGATGAAGATCAGAAAGTATCCGCTGACGTACTTGATGATGAAAAGATTGACATAATTGATATTACAACATTAAAGAAGCACATCATTACACGCAAGGGCAATCTTGGACCAGCACCTGCAGCAGATATTTTTGCAGAAGACGCTGAATAATTAAGGAAAACCTCTCACAGATAAATGAAACCGGGCATGTTTAAGTACATGTCCGGTTTTCAGTTCGTCCGGGGTTGTACTGGAAACAGTATCTGTTTAAAAGTAGTATTAAACTGAATTTCTGCTTGACATATCATACTTATTATGCTACCATGAAAATAATTTCAATATGAAAACAGGGAGGTACTGGATATGCCGTTTAAAATAATAAGAGATGATATAACCAGGATAAGATGTGATGCAATTGTAAATGCAGCGAATGAATCGCTGCTTGGAGGCGGTGGAGTTGATGGTGCAATACATCGTGCAGCAGGTCCAAAACTGCTAGAGGAATGCAGAAAACTGGGAGGGTGTGAAACTGGTAAAGTCAAGGTCACAGGAGGCTACAGAATGCAGTGCAGATATATCATCCATACTCCTGGACCGATATGGAGAGGCGGGAATTATAATGAGGCAGATCTTCTGTATTCATGCTATAAAGAATCACTCCTTGCGGCTAAGGAACGTGAATGTGAGAGTATAGCGTTCCCGCTTATTTCCTCTGGAATATATGGATATCCGAAAGATCAGGCACTTAAGATTGCTGTTACTGCTATAAAAGATTTTCTGGAAAATAACGACATGGATGTTACTATTGTCGTGTTTGACAGAGAATCGTTTGTTCTAAGTCATGATATTGATAATCGTGTCAGACAGTTCATTAATGATAATTATGTATCTGAAGCAATAAAATACGATAGTAATATCAGAAGTAAATCTGCTTTATTTTCATTAACGAGAAAAAGAAGTGAAAAATCTGAAGGCATAAATAAATCAGTTTCATATTGTGCTGATCATACATTAAAGGAATTTAAGGTTCTTGATGAATCATTTTCGCAGGCGCTTTTGAGAATAATTGACGAAAAAAATCTTTCGGATGTTCAGGTTTACAAGAAAGCAAACATAGACCGCAGGCTATTTTCAAAGATTCGTTCAGACAAAGATTATCATCCGAAAAAACAGACTGTTCTGGCATTTGCACTGGCACTGGAGCTTAGCCTTGAGGAGACAGGAGATCTGCTTTCAAAAGCAGGATTTACTTTGTCTGACAGTTTGCTTTTCGATGTAATAATCAGGCATTACATAGAGACAAAAAACTATGATATATATGAAATAAACGAAGTCCTTTTCAAATATGACCAGACACTTATAGGTGCATAAAAAAATTGTCTCTTTTAAAGCGACCTTAAAAGTTATAAATTGTTTTATAATAAAGATACAGAAAAACTACAGAACAATTTTACGGAGGTTGATTTGGTATGAAAAAGAATCTTACAGAGATAGTATTTATCCTTGATGAAAGCGGTTCAATGCATAATCTTACAGAGGATACAATAGGCGGCTTCAATTCCCTTATTAAGAAACAGAAAAATGAAGAAGGCGAGGCCATTGTTTCAACGGTAATGTTCAGCAGTAACAGCAGAGTTGTACATGATCGTGTCAGTCTTGAATGTATAAATGAAATAACTGAAGAAGATTACTGTCCAGGTGGAAGCACTGCACTCCTTGATGCAGTTGGCGGTGCAATAAAACACATTGGAAATATTCACAAATATGCACGCGAAGAGGATGTACCGGAGCATACAATTTTCATTATCACAACAGACGGCATGGAGAATGCGAGCAGAAATTATGATCGGAAAAAAGTTAAAAAACTGATTGAAAATCAGAAAGAAAAATACGGCTGGGAGTTCATTTTCCTGGGTGCCAATATTGATGCGGCTGAAACTGCAGCGGATATCGGAATAGACAGAGAAACTGCAGTAGACTATATGGCTGACTCTGTCGGGACACATGCTCTTTTCTGTTCAGTTGCCTCTGCTGTTACAAATGCAAGAATGGGCATAAAAAATTCAAAGTCATCAGCGTGGAGAGCAGATATTGACAGGGATCACACCGACAGATCAGGAAGAAGATAATATAAATAGAAGTTTGAGTATAACCATAGTACATGAGAAAACCCCGAAACAGAATTTCTGTTCCGGGATTTTTCTTGCTATAAACAAGAAACAGGACAAAGCCAGGTTTCGCGGTTCAGTGGAATCAGTTCATCGCTCATGCACAGGATGATGCCTTTTTGAATGTCCATTTTGAATTTTTCGAGGATACTGAAATTTTTATCAGGCCGGGCAGGGTTCTTGGATTTTTTTATTTCCACAGGGTAGAGCTTGTCACCTTCAGTTATCAGCAGATCGATTTCCTTTCTGTCAATATCGCGATAGTAGTACAGGTCAGCTTTTTTTCCGGCGTTATAATAGCTTTTGACTATTTCTGTGATAACATATGTTTCAAAATATGCACCGGACATTGCACCGTTTGCCAGTGTTTCGGCATTTGGCCATCTGCAGAGATATGCAGCCAGACCAGTATCCATAAAATACATCTTCGGAGTTTTTACCAGCCTGTTTGTAATGTTATTATAGTAAGGACGAAGAATATAGATTATTCCGCTTCTCTCAAGAATAGTAGTCCATCCCTTTGCGGTAGGGACGGAAATACCAAGTTCCTTTGAGATTTCACTGTAATTCAGTTCCTGCGAAGTTCTTGCTGCCATATATACAAGGAAATCATAGAATTCGTTAAGTTTATCCACATTTTCCATAAGATGAATATCTCTTTCAAGATATGTGTTTACATAATCCATAAAATATCTGTCACGGTCAAGGTCGGTTGTTATCAGCTTAGGCATTCCGCCGCGAAAAATTCTTTCGAATATATCATTGATATTTTTAGGTACAGATGTTTTCATTCGTTCACGAAGAGAATCGACTGAGGGGTGAAACGGGGAAGAAGGACGGTTTTCAGTTTCGGCACATGAAATTCCGGACATTTCAAATATAGCAACCCGTCCGGAAAGGGATTCGGAAACTCCTTTCATCATCTGAAATTTCTGTGAGCCTGTAAGCCATATCATTCCGTTAAAGTTTTTACCTGCAAGTGTTTTTTCATCAACGATACGTTTTATTTCGAGGAAAATAGAAGGAACTCTCTGGACTTCATCAATAAGAATCGGAAATCCGTATGTTTCAAAGAATAATTCAGGATCATTTTCAGCTAAACGACGTGCATTTCTGTCGTCAAGAGTTACATATTTTCTGTCTTCTTTCATCAGATGATGAAGCATGGTTGATTTTCCAACCTGCCTCTGACCACAGACCATGATAACAGGATAGTATTCAGACATGCTGATTATCTGTTCCTCCATATGACGTTTAATATATTCCGACATATATACACCTCCGTGAAATTTAAGTTCATATTTTATTATACTCGGTTTTTCAAGGAAGTCAATATATAAAATTATAGTGTAAGTCGAAATAATGCTGATTTTCTTGTTCATACTCTGAAGTATACTCTAATCAGAAGATTTTTATGTATATATTCTGTGCCATGCCTACAAGCATTATATGGGAAGTGGCACAGGACTTCATATAAAAGATAATTGCCAAATACAAATGCATATGTTATAATTGATATATCTTAATAAAGGTTGTGGTGAAGTTTTATGATAAACGGCAATAAATATTCTTTTAAACGCATGAAAAAATATTTAGCAGTTTTATGTTCGCTTGCAGTTGCAGCAGGAAATTGTATAAACGGAGTGACATATGCAGTTCCGGGAGATGCAATAACACTTGTAACTGCAGATAGTTTCGGCGAGATTATAAGCGGCGGATTTTATACTCTTTCAGCTGTGAACAGTGAAAAATATATTACTGCAAATTCAGAAGGAAATGTTAATCAGTGGGAGGCACTTCAGGATAATTCTCAGAAATGGCAGAGTATAAAAACCGGAAACGGATACTGCAGGATTGTATCTCAGAAGTATCCTGATATGGCACTGACGGTAGAAAATGCAGACAGTACAAACGGAAATATTATTAAGCTTTCAGAATACGATAATCTTGCCTCGCAGCATTTTAAACTTAACAGAACCGGAGACGCTTACTATATTACAGCAGAATGTTCCGGTAATGCTGCACTTGATGTTTACGGACAGAGCAGTGAAAACGGTGCACAGATAGACCAGTGGGATTACTGGGGAGGTGCAAACCAGAAGTTCTGTATTTCTCCGGCGGGCAGCGGATATATCACGAGTTTTGGCGACTTAAACGGTGACGGAAAGACAGATATAGCAGATCGTATCCTCATGCAGAGCGGCTGTCTTAATGGATTTGATGAAAAAGCGGCAGCCCTTGCTGATTTTAACGGTGACGGGAAAAATGACTGTGAAGATATTCTGGTGATGAATGATTATTTCTTCGGAAAGACAGGTACTGAAAAGAGCATTTTTAAAACTGATACGGAAGAAAATGCGTTCCTGTTTGCGTATTTTCTTGGAAATTCACCAGAACAGGAGAGGCTGTCATATGCGGTTAGTACTGACGGATATAATTTTAAGGCACTTAATAATGGTGAAGCTGTCTGGAAATCAGATGTTGGTACAGAATGCATACGCGATCCGTATATTTTCAGGTGTGAAGACGGTTCATACTGCATGCTTGCTACTGATATGAAATCTTCACTTGGATGGAGCAGCAACAGGAATATTATCAGTGCAAAATCATACGATCTGATTAACTGGACTGATGTTACACTTATTGAAGTTGCTAATAAGTATCCGTCAATGATGGGCTCTGATCGTGCGTGGGCACCTCAGGCAATTTATGTTCCTGAAAAAGATACATATATGATTTACTGGGCCAATCATTCAGATGAAACAGGAAACAGAACAATAATGTACTATGCATACAGTCATGACCTTAAAAAATTTGATACTGATCCTGCATTGCTTTTTGCACCGGAGAACGGTGACAGTGCCATCGATTCTGATATTATCTTTCAAAACGGAAAGTACTATATGTACTATAAAAATGAAACAAACAAGAGAATTTATCTTGCCACATCATCCAATGCAGCAGGACCATACAGTGAAATAAAGCAAATATCAGAAGGAACTATGGGAGTTGAAGGTCCTAATATCTATAATATTCCCGGTACAGACAGATGGCTTCTTATGTCAGATGCATATGGTGACGGTTATTATGTAATGCAGGAAACTGACGACCTTGAAAATTTCAGGCTTCTTGGAAGAAATGAATACAGTTTCAACTTTACTCCTCGTCACGGATATGTAATCCCGATTTCAATGGAGCAGTACAAAAATCTTCTGGATGCATATCCTTCAGACAGTATATCACCGTTTTGTACAGGTACAGAAGAGATAGTTATCAATTCTGAATTAAACTCGGTTGTAAATCTTCCTGACAAAGTTGTCGCCGGATATTCTGACGGGTCATCTGCAGAATTTTCAGTAAAATGGAATGATGATGATATTTCAGCAATTGATACCTGTAAGAAGGGTACCTATACAGTATCAGGAAATATTCAGCCGGTAAGTTACAGTGAACCGTTTATTACTGAAAGAGCCGATCCGTTTATCACAGACGGAGATGACGGATACTATTATTTTACTGCCTCATATCCAGCCTTCGGAAATGCTGATAACGGGTATGACAGGATAATTCTCAGAAGAAGCAATACCGTTTCAGGTCTTGCAGACGCGGAGGAAAAAACTATCTGGATGGCCCATTCAGGCGGGATTATGTCAAAACATATCTGGGCACCGGAAATGCACAGGATAAATAATATCTGGTATATGTTCTTTGCAGCCGGCAGCAGTGAAAACGTCTGGGCAATCCGTCCGTATGTACTGAAATGCAGCGGCGATCCGTACACAGGTACATGGACTGAATGCGGGCAGATGAAAGCAGCTCCTGGGGATACAGAATCATTTGCCGGTTTTTCACTTGATATGACTTACTTCGAAAATAACGGAAAGCATTATGTTATATGGGCCGAGATAAAAGGCGATTCATCAATTTTCATGGCAGAGATAAATCCTGATGAGCCATATCAGCTGATTTCAAAACCCGTAATGCTTACCAGACCAGAGTACAGCTGGGAAAAGGTGAATAACAGAGTTAATGAAGGAGCAAGTGTAATAAAAACAGATTCAAAGGTCTATGTATTTTTCTCAGACTCAGGAACAGGTTCAGAGTACTGTGTGGGAAGACTGGAAGAGGATATAAATTCAAATCTTATGAATCCTTCCAGCTGGAGGAAGCTTTCATCTCCTGTTCTTGCCACATCTGATCTCAACGGTCCTTCGGGTCCGGGACATAACAGTTTTGTAACTGATGAAAACGGAGACATTCTTATTGTATATCATGCACGTCCGGCATCACATGCTGATAAAAAATGCGGAACATACTGTGATAACCCGCTTTATGATCCATGCAGACATACAATGATAAAGAAAGTACATTTTGACCGTAACGGCGTTCCTGTAATAAACATGAGTTCACAGTCTGTGCTGGCATCAAAGTACAGGACAGTAACGGCAGTTCTGAAAGTTGAATAAATAAAGTAAAGGAGTAATTTTATGGACGAATTGGATACATCAACTCTTGTAATACCAGCGGATGCAGTTGATCTGGATAAAATTAATTATAACAGTAATTATGAACAAATGCCCGAGGTTGCACCAGTCAATCCCGATATTCTGAAAAATCCTGAAAAATATATGGAACTTGAAATAAGGCAGATTGAGGAGGAAGAAAGGAAACTTGCAGAATCAGAGGATATGAAAAACGGTAAACCGCTTGATATACGGGCATGGGAGCTCCTTCAGCGGGAAAGGTCTGAACGGAAACAGGCAAGGATTGATGAATGCAGGGCGAGATGGAAAAAGGAATAGCCTTTATACTATTAATTGTCTTTACATACTCACTCTCAAAATATGGTAAAAACAAGAGGCGCGTATTACTTTATACGTGTCTCTCATTTTATATTCTAAAAAAATCGGTCTGGTATTTCATCAGCGAAAAATGAATGTAAAATCAAACATGGATGTACAGAGTAATTTCTGTCTGCAGCTACTTGACAATACAAAGTAGCTGTGCTATAATATCTACATGGTAATACCAAGTAGTTCGAAGGGAGATTCTCAATGGACGATACACAGCTTATGAAAGGCATTCTTGAAGGATGTATTCTTGCAGTTATAGCTCGTGGAGAGACATACGGATATGAGATACTGCAGGTTCTTAATGAGGCGGGTTTTGATAATATTCAGGAGGGAACGCTTTATCCGATACTTTCACGTCTCGAAAAAAAAGACAGTATCCTATGCCGAAAAGAGAAATCACCGCTTGGACCGATAAGGAAGTATTTTACCGTGACCAGCGATGGAATGAAACAGCTTGAAGACTTCAGAAACAGCTATAAAATAATAACGTCGAATGCCAAAAACATTCTCTTTTATGATGAGGATTAACTGCGGGAAAAACGTCCGCATATTTCTTTCGAACGTTATGATGAAGAGAGGAGAAAAATCACTAATGAAAATAGCAACATATTTATCATTTAAGGAAAAGCTGACAGGAATCTATCTTGAAAAATTTGAATTAATTGAAAACTATGGTCAGCTTCATTTTATCTCAGGTAAAGTTATGAGTGAAAAAATGATGGATCTTATAGATACATTTCTTCAGGCACAGGAAAGCCGGACACCTGTTGAAAAGATTATTGGTTCAGATGAAATTGCATTTTGTAAGGAATTTTATTCGGATTTCTCTTTTTTTGATCTTTTTGAAGGTGCTGCAAAAAGATTATTACCATTTGCTGTCTCAACGCTCATTTTAGAAATATTCACAGTTTTGTGTGTATGCGATGAAGAGAAATTTGATTTATTCTCCTTTACAGATAACATAGCTCCTTTCATTTTCGGATTTTTTCTTCCATGTATCTTTGAAATTCTCGGAAATTTATCCGCACTTATCGCTTTTAAGTCTGGCTGCCGTTCAAAAAAAGTTTTCGATGCAATTCGTATTTCGTTCCATATACTCGCGTTAATTTTACTGATTATCTTAATTGTTCTCTGTGCAACGGACAAGCTTGAAATAAATATTCCATCCATATATCTAATTATTTCATCTTCAGCGTTTCTGCTGATTTACTACAGTATCACGCTTATCGGAAGATATGCGAAAAGCGGTTCATTTAAAAGGCAGGATGATCCTTATATTCATTCTTTTTCCGATATGTTAAAGGAGGAAATCAAGGCTCAGACTCAAAATCTCAATCCGAATATCGTGAAAATATATGCCAGAAAATACAGAAAAAAGAATGAAAAGCTTCTTAAAAAAGGTCACAGCAGACTTACCTCAAAGGAATTTTTGGATTCGCAAAGGATTCAGAGTCGTTACGGGTTAAGAATAGGAATTGTTATTTGTTTTGTATATTTAACTCAAACTTCGCAGTTGAAAGCTGCATGTGCATCTTGAAAATTCAATAGATAGAGACAAAAAAATATAGTATGTAGTCTCCAAAAATGTTATAATGAAAGTACCACCAATCACTACACAGGAGATTACATACTATGTCTAAAATTATAACACAGAAAGCAGAAGAAAACAAGCAGATTTCAGAAAGAATAAAGAGCTTTATGAAAAGGTTTG
>JAEDJV010000094.1 GCA_016296165.1 Oscillospiraceae bacterium
ATTCCGTTCATGTATGAGATAGCAGTTCCGTAGTTTGTAAATGGTATGTCGTTTTTTTCTGCAAGACGGGACCTTCTGAGAATCTCACGTTCATTCAGCATACATCCGCCGCAGTGGATGATTATTTTGTATGATGAAAGATCGTCCGGGAATCCCGTTCCTGACGTGAATTCATAAACGGGCTTTATACCTGTATATTTTTCAATGAGTGCAGGAAGTTTAACAGAACCTATGTCACCGCATTGTCTGTGATGTGTGCATCCTTCGGAAATTAAAACTCTGTCATTTTCATTCAGCGTGTCAAGTGCTTTCAGGCTTCTGACCGCCTGTGTCAGTATGCCTTTATAATTTGCCATTAGTATAGAGAATGAAGTCAGCATGATACTGTCCGGTATGGCCTCTGCAACTTTTCCAAAGGCCTGACTGTCCGTGATTACAAGTGCCGGCGGCTTTTTAAAATTGTCAAGGGTTTCTTTCAGGGCGGAGGGCTGTACAGCTGATACAGACACACCTGATTCAAGAAGCTCTCTGATTACCATCTGCTGCGGAAGAATCAGTCTTCCCTTTGGCGCAGCCTCGTCAATCGGTATAACAAGTACTACAGAATCGCCTGGTTTTACTATATCTCCGAGAATTTTTTTATCGGGCTTGTTATCAGATGCAAGTTGTGCGATGAGTTCTCTAAGCGTTGAAATATTCTCACCTGTACGGGCGCTGACACATATACTATTGCAATCATTATTAATGTTTTCAGTACATACGTCATGAAGGTCTGATTTTGAATACGCTGTAATAAAAGGGATGTTTCTTTTACTGAAAAGTTTTCTGAGAGTATCTTCTGTCTCTCCTGAAGCTGTATCTGTTACAAGTACAGCGATATCAGTTTTTTCAAGTATCTGTTCTGTTTTCTTTATTCGAAGTTTTCCGAGTTCGCCCTCGTCATCAAAACCGGGAGTGTCTATAATCATGACAGGGCCGGCAGGGAGGAGTTCCATTGATTTGAAAACAGGATCTGTGGTTGTGCCTTTAATATCGGAAACAACGGAAACTTCCTGGCTTGTTACTGCGTTTACAAGGCTTGATTTCCCGGCATTTCGTTTCCCGAAAAAAGCGATATGGATTCGTTCCGATGAAGGAGTATTGTTCAGACTCATATGTTTTCCTCCGTTTTCAAAATCTGAAATCTCTCATACCTTCTGAAATTTTACAGAGATTTTCAGAAGTGATTTTTCGTGATTTTTCGTTCGGGATATTGAGGAGTTCTGACTGTATAAGTCGTTCACCGATTAGTTTTGTTTCTTCACCTGCATAGTCTTCAAGGTATTCTTTGAGTGTCATAAGAGCATTTGGATGGCAGCAGTTCTGTATCTGCTGTTTTTTGCACAGTTTCATGAATCTGTCGCCGGTACGTCCTTCACGATAGCAGGCAGTGCAGAAACTAGGAATGTATCCTAACTTCATAAGCCAGTTTACAACTTCGTCAAGTGTTCTCCTGTCACTGACATCAAACTGCTCCGAACTCCTGTCTTCAGGTTCGGGTTCACAGTAACCTCCGACACTCGTTTTTGAGCCGCCGCTTATCTGTGAGATTCCTGCTTTCAGAATTCTTTCTCTGCATCCGGCATTCTCTCTTGTTGAAATAATCATTCCTGTGTACGGTACTGCTATGCGAATGCATGCAACTATTTTTTCAAAAATATCATCATCGATGCCATTGTCAAATACAGACGGATCAATATCATCTGCTTTTTTGATACGCGGAACACTTATGGTATGCGGACCAACTCCATGAACTGCTTCAAGATGTTCCGCATGCATGAGCAGTGCGGCAAATTCATATCTGTACATTTCAAGGCCAAACAGAACACCGAGACCTACATCATCAATTCCGCCTTGCATGGCTCTGTCCATAGCTTCAGTATGATATGCATAGTCGTGCTTCGGGCCTGTCGGGTGAAGAATTTCATAGCTCTTTTTATGATAAGTTTCCTGAAACAGTATGTATGTGCCGATTCCGGCGTCGCGCAGTTTCCTGTAATTCTCAACCGTTGTTGCGGCTATATTGACATTCACTCTTCTTATAGCTCCGTTTTTGTGCTTTATACTGTATATGGTTTTTATTGATTCGAGAATGTATTCTATAGGATTCATAACAGGATCTTCACCGGATTCGATGGCAAGACGTTTGTGTCCCATATCCTGAAGTGCGGTTACTTCACGTATTATTTCATCCTGGGTGAGTTTTTTTCTGGCTATATGTTTGTTCTTAAGATGATACGGACAGTACACGCATCCGTTGACGCAGTAGTTTGAAAGATAGAGAGGAGCGAACATTACAATCCGGTTTCCGTAAAAATCTTTTTTTATCTGTTGTGCCAGCTGAAGTATTTCTTCGTTTTTTTCTCTGTCCTGACAGGCAAGCAGAACTGATGCTTCACGATGGTCAAGTCCCTTTCTTTTTCGTGCCTTTTCCAGTATTGAATCGATAAGAACGATATTGTCGCTGTTTTTTTGGGCATAATCAAGTGTATCAAGTATTTCTTCATCAGAAATGAATTCTTCGGCTTTAAGTGATTTTGGATTATACATTTTCTAAAAACTGCCTTTCCGGTTGAAAATTTAACATATATATTATACATCAAAATATTTTTGTCCACAATCTATTGTTACAAAAAAATTATTGTGCTATAATTAAAACTGAACATAGAAACAGGAGGATGTAAAAAGTGTTCAGGATAGATATTGCGTTACAATCAATACTTGATCTTACGCCAGAGATACTAAAAGAAAATGAAATTCAGGGTTTGCTTCTGGATCTTGACAACACGCTGACTACACACGACAATCCGCGTCCGGCTGACGGTGTGCTTGACTGGATTGCTCTTATGAAGGAAACAGGCATAAAGATGGTTATAGTTTCAAACAATCATTATGATCGTGTAAAACCATTTGCTGAAATGCTTGGTCTTGAGTTTGTCTGCGAAGGAAAAAAACCTCTGTCTGACGGATTCAACAGAGCACAGAAACTAATGAATATTCCGTTTAAAAATCTTGCGGTAGTAGGTGATCAGATATATACTGATGTTCTTGGCGCAAATCTCAAAAGAGACGTAAAATGCGTATATGTATTTCCTATAGAACATGAGAAAAAAGGTTTTCTTGCTTTCAAGAGAAAGATAGAGGGACCTTTTCTACCTAAAAAATTATACAATGAAAAATAAAAGGCGGTATTAAGATGAAAATTCTCGTTATCCACGGACCAAACCTTAACCTTCTCGGAGAGAGAGAACCTGGTGTTTACGGTTCAGAAACTTTTGAAAAATTAAACAACGATATTATGGCAAGGGCATCAGCGTATGGAATAGAATGTGAAATTTTTCAGTCCAATCATGAGGGCGAAATTATAGACAAACTTCATGAGGCGCGTAAGTCATCTGACGGTGTACTTCTTAATGCAGGTGCCTATACTCATTACAGCTATGCTATCAGAGATGCTATTTCGGCAATAAGAATTCCTGTTATTGAGATTCATATCAGCAATACTGCTTCAAGAGATGAATTCAGGCACAAATCTGTTATCGGACCTGTATGTATGGCATCAGTTGCTGGATTTGGACGTGACAGTTATATTCTTGGGATGGACGGGCTTGTAAGATTTTTTGCGAAACAGGGTGAAGCTAATGAATAATATTCAGAAGCTCATGGATTTTATTCCGGATAACAAAACCTGTGCTGTCGTTACAGATGAAATAAACAGAAGATATTTTACCGGATTTAAGTCCAGTGACGGTACGGTTGTATGTTTTAAGGACAAGGCATATTTTATCATAGATTTCAGATATTATGAAAAAGCTGCTGAATGTGTAAAGGACTGTGAAGTGATCCTTCAGGATGAAACTACAGAGCAGATGAAGAAGCTTTTTCTGAGACATGGGATTTTAACAGCGATGATTGAGGCTGATACTACTACTGTGAGCAGACTCCGTAAATTTGAAAAGGATTTTCCGGATATAAAAACTGATTCTTCAGATAAACTCAGCAAGGCGATAACATACATGAGACTTTTAAAATCAGCTGAGGAAATAGACAGTATTATCAAGGCACAGAGAATCGCAGAGGAGGCATATCAGTATATCCTTGAAAATATCCGGCCGGGAATGACTGAACGTGAAGTCGCTCTCATGCTTGACACTCGTATGAAACTGCTTGGTGCAGAGGATATTTCATTTGAAACCATAGTGCTTAGCGGTAAAAATGCCTCACTTCCTCATGGAGTGCCGGGAGATGATAAAGTAGGAAACGGTTTTGTTCTTATGGATTTTGGTGCTGTTGTTGGCGGATACCACAGCGATATGACAAGAACATTTTACATGGGTACTCCGTCTGAAGAAGAAAAACGGGCTTACCAGATAGTTCTTGAAGCTCAGCTTATGGCACTTGACAGCATTAAGAGAGGAATGAGTGCAAAAGACCTCGACGCAGTGGCAAGAAATCATATAGACGGTAATGGATATAAGGGTGCGTTCGGACATTCTCTCGGACATGGTGTCGGAATGGAAATACACGAAGCCCCGCGTATATCCGCCAAAAGCGATACCGTTCTTGAAAAGGGTATGGTTATAACCATTGAACCGGGTATCTATCTGCCGGGAAAATTCGGAATACGAATTGAAGACATGGTTGCGATAACTGACGATTTATACATAAATCTAACTCTTAGCAGCAAAGAACTTATTACTTTATAAAATAATTTTTGAATAGGTATTGCAAAAAAGCCGTTTTTATAGTAAAATATAAAAAAGTAGTCACATTATAATTAATTTGATATTAACAATTTTTGGAGGTATTTATTTTATGATTTCAGCTGGTGATTTCAGAAACGGCGTAACATTTGAGATGGACGGAAACGTAGTTCAGGTTATAGAGTTTCAGCACGTTAAGCCTGGTAAGGGTGCAGCTTTCGTAAGAACAAAGTTTAAGAATGTTATTACAGGTGCAGTTGTTGAAAGATCTTTTAACCCGACTGATAAGTATCCAACAGCTTTTGTTGAGAGAAAAGACATGCAGTATCTTTATGCAGAGGATAATCTCTACTACTTCATGGATATGGAATCATACGAACAGATTCCGATTGATAAGTCCAAGCTTGGTGACAGCTTTGCTTTCGTTAAGGAAAACATGGAAGTTAAGGTTCTCTCATACAAGGGTAATGTTTTCGGCGTTGAACCACCTTTCTTTGTAGAACTCGAAGTAACAGAAACAGATCCTGGATTCAAGGGAGATACAGCTACAAACGCTACAAAGCCTGCTGTTCTTGAAACAGGTGCCGAGATTAAGGTTCCGCTCTTTATCAACCAGGGCGATATGGTAAGAATTGACACAAGAACAGGCGAATACATGGAACGTGCTTAAGTTCCGGATTGTGCCTGATTAATAACTTTAATAGTAAAGGGAGGATTTTATTATGAAGCTGACTGAAAAAATGTCATATCTTAAGGGATATATCGATGGTATTGACCTTGACGCTACTACTAAGGAAGGGAAGATACTTGTCAATGTTGTAGATGTTATGCACGAGATGGTTGCATATATCGAAGACCTTCAGGGACAGGTGGATGAACTTACAGAGCTTTGCGAGATTCTTGATGAGGATCTGGGCAGCGTTGAAGATGACTTCTATGATGAAGACGACTTTGATGACGATGACTTAGATGAAGATGATTTTGATGATGACTATGATTTTGATGACGATGACTTCGAGGACGACGATGATCTTTACGAAGTGATTTGTCCTACATGCGGCGATTCAATCCTCCTTGACAGCGGGATGCTGGAAGAAGGCTCAATGGCTTGTCCGAACTGCGGAGAGGATCTCGAATTTGATCTTGATGACTTAGTTATTGAAGATATCGAAGATGTACTCGAAGCAGAGGACCTTAATAAAGAAATCTGATAACTGATTTTCTTTAGTCTGATAATTCCCCCTTTATTTCAGAGGGGGAATTTATGTTTATTTGTGAGGTGATTTTTATTTGCAGAACAGACGTATAAGTTACAAAAGAATTTTTGGTGCAGCTTTGTTGCTTATTCTGGCTATTTTCTTGTTTGACTCATTAAGGAGAAGTGCAGCAAAAAGAGGAAATAATTCTTCACAGAATAATCTTATAGTGTCAACGGAGGACCAGCCTGCAGAAACCACGATTTCGGAAGATATATCAGATGAGGAACTTCCGGAAGATGACTCATATCAAAAAGCAGAGATTGATGAAAAACAGTTCAGGAAAATTACAAAGAGCAAAGGCGAGATGGGTGTTGGTGAGCTTGTTCTGATAAATAAAGACTATTCATACAAGTTTCAGGATATTTCTTCGGTTCTCGTCAAAGTTGTTTCAAATATGCAGGACAGGACATACAAGCTTTCATACAATACACATGAAGTACAGAAAGCTATGATGGAACCTTTTAATAATATGATGAAGGATTTTTATCAGCTTTATAATTCAAAGGATGTTACAATAGTTTCGTCACACGTTCCATATGCCGACCAGAACAAATTATATCAGGCCCCTGCCAATCCGGAAATTCTTGCTTCAGATAATGAAATGGCTGCCGGATATACAGAGCATCATTCCGGATATGCTGTTGATTTTAAGCTTGTAAGCGATTCGGGAAATATTTCTTTATTTGATGGCACAGGTGATTATTCATGGATTAATGAAAATTGCTATAAGTACGGATTTATCCAGAGATATCCGGAAGGTAAGGAAAACGTAACAGGTGTAAAGGCAAATCCGGCACATTTCAGATATGTTGGTGTTCCTCATTCATATATAATGCATGATAACGGATTTACTCTTGAAGAGTATCTTAATGATTTGAAAAAATACACTTTTGGATATGATAAGATAGAGTATTCTGTTTTTGGTTATGATTATGAAATATATTATGTTCCTGTGGAAGGTGAATCGACAATCGTTCCGGTTCCTGTCGGTGAATCTTATTCTGTTTCAGGTAATAATTATGATGGATTTATTGTGACTGTATGCAGACCTTCAGAGGAGATATCTTCGGAAAGTCCTGTTACTACAGCTGTGACAACTGCTGTGGTTACTCAGTAAATTATTTATACAGATTTTTTATAAGATAGATCGGCATTGTTGTGATGCCGATTTTTTGTATTAATGTTTCTTATAGATATTTTGTGATTCCCGCCGATTATACTAATAGGATGTATTTCGTAAAATACAGGTGAAACAGATTTTGCTTATGTTTTATTTCAAGGAGGAATGTGGTTATGGATTTCAGTACGATTGGTTCTGTTTCAGGTTATATGAAAACAATGGAACTTGAAACAAAATTTAAAAAGAAAAAATCAGAAGGAGATCTTGGATCTCAGTCAAGGAAGAAAACGGAGCTGGAGATAAAAAATGAACAGTTCAAGGCTGAATACTACAGACGTAAACAGGAAGAAAATGAAGACGATGACAAAATGCTTACGGATATCAATAACAAAATTGCAGTAGATCAGGAACTAACACCTGAGGAAATGCGTTATCTTCAGAATAAGAACCCTTCACTTTATCAGAAGGTCAAAAATATCGAAAACGAAAAGAAGCAGTACGAAAAAGACCTGAAAAAATGTAAGACAAAGGAAGATGTCCAACGTCTGAAAATGAATAAAGTGAGTTCAGCACTCTCCACTATAAAATCTGCAGAAAACGATCCGAACCTTCCTGAGAGTGCAAAACTTGCGGTAGCACAGGGCGAACTTAGACGAATGAATGCTCTTAATAAGATTTCAGCAAAATTTATTGAAAGCGGAGAATACGACAGACTCCCTGCTGAACAGGAGGTACTTGAGGTCGAAAATCAGCTTAAAGAAGCCGAACAGGCTGAAGAAGAGAAAGTCCTTGATGTATCTGAAACTGAAAATGTGGAAAATACAGATGACACATCTGAAACGGAAAATGAGAATAAAGAACTTACTGAAAATGCTCCGGATAATATCAGGAAGGACAAACAAAAAAAAGCAGTTGCAGAAAATTATGAAGCTCCTTGATACGAATATGATTCTTCGGTTTCTGCTTGATGATAATGCAGATATGAATAGAATTGGCTGTCTTCTCATTGCTTATCATTCAGAACAGGGATATGAAATCTGCACATTTGATAAAAACTGATTAAGCAGATATAAACAGGACTTGAATCAGAAACTGCAAAATAAAGGTGTGTTTCAGGCAGAGTTTTATATGCCAGGAACCAAGAAGTGATTTATAGAGAACGTAAATAAGTAATTAAGATTGATTCCTGGTAAATTAGTAATTCGCCAGGAATTTTTTATTGTTAAGTAAGTATGATTATCTCAGATTTATGCGTTAATGATTTGTTAGCGTGTTTAATTACTGTGGACCAATACACCTTTCGGCTTGCTAATAGTATGAAAAGGTGTTATACTAAAGTATAGATATTTTTTCTGAACGGAGGAAGAGAGATGGGAACGTACTTTAATCCATCAAATGAAGGATATCGTCAGGCTGTAAACAGCAGAATTTATATGGATAAAACCCCTATGATAGATATACTTAACAGCAGGCTTTTTACCGAAGAAAAATGTATATCAGTAAGCCACGCACGCCGCTTCGGGAAATCACAGGCTGCCAGAATGATAGATGCTTACTACAGTAGAGGCTGTGATTCCACTGAACTGTTTTCAAATCTGAAAATATCAAAGTCACCGGACTTTAAAAAGCATCTTAACAAATATAACGTAATCCATCTCGATATATCATCATTTACGGATGAATATACGGAAACTCTTGTTAAAGAAATAAAAAGACATGTGTTTGATGAATTCAGGGAAAAATATCCGGATATAAATTATAACAGTACTACAGCATCCATATTTAAGCAGGTATATGAAAAATCAGCTGAAGTTGCAGATGGTAAAAAAGTTCATGTTCCGTTTGTAATTATCATAGACGAATGGGACTGTGTAGTAAGAAATTATTCAGATAAACCGGAACTGGTACACGAATACCTTCAGTTTCTGCATTCTCTTTTTAAAAGTGAAGAATCACAGAAGTTCCTTGCATTAGGATATATAACCGGAATTCTGCCGATAAAGAAAATAAAAGATGAATCAGCACTTAATAATTTTTTTGAATATACCATGACTGATTCGTATGAATTGACAACTTATTTTGGATTTACAGAAGCAGAAGTAGAGGAGTTATGTGAAAAATATGATATGAATACAGACTCCGTAAAGGAATGGTATAACGGATATCTTATAAGCGGACAGCATATGTATAATCCAAATTCAGTTTATATGGCGATGATGCGGCACAGCCTTGAGTCCTACTGGAAAAACACATCAGCCTTTGACACGATAAACACTTTCATTACCCTTA
>JAEDJV010000095.1 GCA_016296165.1 Oscillospiraceae bacterium
AGCTGCTTATTTCGGAGCATGCATTATAATACCTGTTTTTTGCATTATTGTAGTAATATTCGTAATCCATCATATCACCTCAGTTATTTATTTCTTTTTTGTTTTTTTCTTCAAGAAGTACTGATACTGATTTGTAAAATTCAGTTTTTCTGGAATTTCTTTTATATTTAAAAACATAAAGAATAATTCCGAAAACAAACACTATCACTGAAAGAGCAAGTGATACAAAAATAGGCATCGATATAAGGGGAGAATCATATTTCAAATCAAGAAGAGAGTAAATACCAGTAACCTTTAGTACTATGTATAAAATAAGAGTAAATGGTATACAAAGAATGAATGCTCTGAAATATGATTCAAGAACATACTTTAACAGAGTAAAATACTTATTTTTGTTCATATGCACCTCACTTGAAACTGCCGGCATCTTTAAAAATCTGCCTTATTTCGTCCTTAGTCATACTATTGGTTTCGCTGAGCAGTTTTACTGTATCATCATTGTCAAGAATATTTTTTATCTTGACTGCAGCATTTCCAAAACGCTTGTCACCACTGTATTTGCGAAGCACATTAAATGCTTCCTGATAATCAGTTTTTTTTACTTCTGTATTGTATATTGCTCTGGCAAGTACGTAACCATCACTGTTTTCCTGAACATCAAGTTTCACAATTTCACTCGATATTTCCTTGAATTTTCTCGTATTTGCGTACTGAATTATTTCATCAACTGCCTGAACTGTAATCTTCTGACTACCAGTTTTAGAAATAAGGCTGACTAGCATTGCAGCTTCCTGTTCATCGATATCACCATCGGATGAATACGTGAATCCGGAGATATTAAAGTATGTTTCTTCCATTTTGTTATCCGGAACTGTTTTCATCAGATCATTTGCAATTATATCCAGTTTGGAAAACTGTGTGCTCTGATAGTTTTCGGTAAGTTCTGTCCATTTTTCAGAAGCAATCCTGAACCCTGAAATACGGAAAATAAGCAAAACTATCAGGAAAGTTGAAAAAACAGCAAGTGATTTTCCAACCATTCCAAAAGCACTTCTGACTTTTATATTTTCAGTACGTACAATGGTAGGAACTGATTCAGCAGCCTCATTTATATCTTTCTTCAGTTCTGAATATGAATGATAATACTTTCTGTTACGGGGATCAGTAAAATCACCATCCCTCTCCTTTGTACACTTTTTTATTATATCCTCGATTTTTTTATGATAATGAATAGACGTTACTGAAAGATCTCTACTGCAGTAAGCTGAGTCATTTAGAAAATGATTTCTGTAAAAATCATGTGAATCCGCTGAAAATTCACTGTTTCTGGTTACAAGATCAAATATATTAAGACATTCCCAGAAAGTTGTACCAAAAGCAAAAATATCACTTTCAATAAACATTTTTCCTTTTTCAAAGTCCCCTTTGAACGGAAACTCTGAACCATCACCTGCAGGGGCGTAGGACTCAGGGGCAGAGTAACCAAGCGTACCATACTGATACAGCCTGTCAATAGTTTCATTATTACTATAATCCGCATCAACCAGATTGCTTAATGCAAACGGCTCCTGATCAGTAATCCTTTTTGAACGGCCGAAATCTATCAGAACAATTTCTTTACCATATTTTGTGACCATAATATTCTCTGGTTTCAAATCAAGGTGCAGAATCTTCTTTTTTTCAGTCATAAACTCAAGAATCTCACAGAGATTTCTCATGAATAGAATTATTTCATTCTGATACTTAAGAATATTGTCATAGTTTTTGTAGTATGTTGCCCTGATATTGTTTTTTTCATCCGGATTAAACTCATGAAACTCAACTACCTTTTTGAGGTTATTGCCGATATCTTCAAATTTTCTTAGTTTCCAGTATTCAGATCTGCAGTACTCCTCAAGCGACCACCCGTCAATATACTCTTCAACAACACAAAAATACTTCTGTGAAGTGATAATTCCGCCGTCAATTTTATTACACGGAAGTCTGAAATCACCAAGGTCTTCAATGACGTCAAAAATCCGGACAACAGACCTGCATTCCTGAAGCTCATCAAGGATAGAAAGTTCTTCTTCGCGGAACATCTTCAGGCGGTCTACTTCCTTACCGGCAGTTATGACTTTTCTTGGCTTGAATTTCAGTACACATGAAAATTCCAGTTTCCCTGTTTCTGATACTTTTAACCCCTTGTAAACTATACTTTCTGTTCCTATGGCGATAAATCCGTCCTGATTAATACCATACGAAACATCTATAATATATCTGAAACCGCTTCCCCTTATCTCACTGCTCATCTTTCTTTTTGTCCCCGTTTTCCTTTATAGAAAATAACATATCAAAAATTGTTTTTTCCTTTTTTTCGGTCAAATCAGTAATTGTCTTTATTTCTTCAGCTGCTTCTTTTCCGGCAGAAGCAGCTCCACTGCTCTGTCCGACATTAGGACCGGCCATTATGATACCCCTCTCACTGTCTTTTATGCCTCCTGTGAAGGATCGATGTTAAAGTCACCTAATTCTTCATCAAGCTTATTGTAATTATCAATTATGTCATTGATTGCACTGTCATTTATACTGTTGATTACCTCTTCAACATTCACAAGGTTTTCCATGATATGATCTGTTTCATACTTATAGGCATCAGCACCGTAACCTTTCCAGTTGGAAAGAAGTGTTGAGTTAATAGTTTCAAAATCGGATTTTATTTTGTTGAATTCAGTAATTATTTCCTGCCCCTTGGTTATCACACCTTCAAGTTTTCCGATATCTGCTTCAATAAAAGCTCCCATAGTAATCTTCCTCTCCTATTTGTTTTTCGTGATATTTTTAACTTCTCTGACTATAATGTCCTCACTAACATTTGAAGATATATAATCAAAAAATTTGTCAGAATTTTTCATTAATGTTTCTACTGAAAATTTCTTTGATCCAATGTATACAATAATTCTCTCCGTTTTACCATACTGAGTTTCACCAGTTTTCCATACTACTTTTGTTATTTCTTTTATATCAGCAGTATGTGTTATTCCGAACATATTTCTGAACACAATAGTGTTTCCACTGACAGTTACATAAACTAGTGATATATACAAATAATATAAAATCAATGGAATAAGAACTGTACTAAAAATACATGTTATTAATACAGGATTTTTTCCATCTTTAAAAATCGTCCATAATATCCCAAACACAAAAAAAACAATACAGCCAAGGCATAATCTTCTTAATTCCTTAATTGCAACATTAACAGTAAATTTCTTATTCATCTGACCCTTTCCTTTAAATCATTTACCAGCTGAACGCTGGAATCTCAAATACCGGAACGTCTGGTATAACTATCGGAGAAACGTTCAACTTTGGATTGACTGACGGCTTATTATCATTTCTTTCCTCTACCCGTTCTTTAATTCCATCAAAAACACCACCGGCAATTGTCGACAATGATCCTCCAGCCAGTTCGGAAATAACTCCGTTTCTGATTGTTTTCAGTGTAAAGTGCTTTATTGTGTTATTCTTGAGTTTGGTTATCGACGTTTTATATGAAGCTTCATAACTGTTTCTTCCAGACAATCGACTGAAAAATTTAATATTTGAAAGCTTTTTAGAAAGTTTTCCTGCAAGTTTATCAAAACAAAAAGAGAATCCCAATGATAGCCCGACGCTAAACAAGCCATCAAACAATATATCCCCCATTGAATGTCTTTCTATACCAGTTATGTCTTCAAGAGAGCTGGAAAGTAAGCTTGAAACAGCACTATCAGCTAAACTTACCAGATAAGGATTTCCCGTTGCAAGTGATACTACCCCTCCGAAAGCACCACCAACAAAGGCGCTAAAATATGAAATAAAGTTACCGTCCCAGTCCCCTGTAATAATCAAATTGATTACATCACTCACTAGCTGACTTACTAGACCAACCATACCACCAACTAATGCTACAAGACCAACCAGAACCGGTCCCAATGAACCAAATGACGCAATAGTTGCAATAGTAATAGCGGCAACTACAACAACCACAACAATTAGCGTAACCAATGCAGCCCAGTGTTCCGCACACCATTCAGCCGCATCACTGCACCAGTCACAAAACTTTTCCCATCCGTTCTTTTCACAGTCAGGTTTAAGATAACTGTATTCTTCGTAAAAGTCATCTTTTCTGCTTGATATTTCGGTTCCGACTTTTTCATCCGTCTGAGCAACAAGTTCAAAAAAATCGTCTGTTTCCTCAATAAGATTATCGAGTGAAGTTATCTCCAAATCCTGTCTGTCAGAAACGCTTTGAATCTGGCTCTTCATTGTTTCGATGTTGCACACAGTACTATCGAAAAATAATAACTGATTATTTAATGTTGTACCTAAAGATTTTAATGAAGACATAGATTCTTTTACTGTTGAATAACTATCCGAAATAAGTGTGGATTTCAGTAAACTGAATTCAATAGTAGGCATATTCTCAAACCACCTTCCGTATACCAAATAAAAAATTTCTATTATATCACATCAAGTTAAAATTCACAATATACTTTTTTCAAAAAAACTTACAATTATTTTTGGTTAAGAATTTTTATTTTCCTTGTTATTTTTTCTTCGCTGACATTCGATGTAATATACTCAAAAAAATCTCAAGAATTAACCATAAGCGTTTCAACTGAGAAACTTCCAGAACTTGATTTTACTGTTACCTTTTCATTACATCCGAATTTTGTTTCAGTAGTTCTCCATATAACACGTTTTATATCTTTAATTTCAATATTTCTCCTGATACCAAACATATTTCTAAACTCAATATTATTATCTCTGACTCTAACATATACAAAGGATAGAAATAAAAAACCAGCCAGCCAAAGCAGAATAAGTGGGAAAAATATAATAGATGCAAGTATAGGATTTGTTTTATATTTTACAATAAGCCATACCATGCCAAAAAGAAAGAAGAACATAAATCCAAGGCATAACATGGATACTTCTTTCATTTTGCATTTTACAGTAAATTTTCTTTTCATTCTATTACCTCGCATACTAAGTAAAAATATAACAACATTTACGAATAAATGAACTATACTCAAATTTTCAAGAATACATAATTACTGTACACGAATATAATTATACATCATTTAGAAAATATTTTCAATAATATTTGTAAAGAATTACCACATTAGTTTTCTGATATATCATTTGTACGACAGATTTCATTCTCAGTTACACAAAATTTAATACCAGGACATCTGTCATCATATTTTCATCGCTTCTATCTGGTATCTTATTTCTTCTGTAATCTGTTCCAAAGTTTTCCCCTCAGGATTTACAGGCGTACCGAAACATATTTTAAGCGGGAATTTTTTTATTTCTTTTAAATTAAAAATCCGGGGCATTTTTCTGTTCACCGGATATATTTTTCCTGAGCCCTTGATATAAACAGGTACAATCCCAACACCGGATTTTTTTGAAATAATTGCAGCCCCCTTTTTAAATTCAGAAAGCTCCCCGTTTCTGGTACGGGTCCCCTCAGGATGAATAAGCAGAATCCGTTTTTCATTTTTCAAGGTATATACTGCCCGTTTCAGAGCAGGTGCAAAATCCCCCTTTCTTTCAATAGGTATCCCACCTGATATTCTGAAAACACGACGTGAAATATCTTTTTCAAGGTGCTCCGCTGCAATAAGTGCACAAGTGTCGTTTAGTTCTGCAAAACCGCTGAGAGCCGCCCATACCCACATGCAATCAAGATCACTTTCATGATTTGGGCAGAAAATATATTTTTTTCTGAAATCAAGTGTTTCAAGACCTGAAACCTCGAATCTATAGATCTTTTTTGTAAGTTTAGCGAAGATATCAAATAATTTTAGATCACCGATGGTCCTTTTCATCGGATAAAGGCCATATTTTTTATGTGATACTCTCCTGTTCCTTTTTTTAGAAAGTTCAGCGCTGAGATTTTTTACGTTACGACATTTATATACGCTGTCAGGTGTAAAGGAAAGTCCCTTGATATCAGCCAACGACGCAAATTCCATTGCTAAAAAGCTGTCGCCACCAATTTCAAAAAAATCATCATTTGTACCCACATTGGAAACCCCGAGAACTTTTTCCATAATATCACATAAGATTTTTTCTGTTTTGTTCACAGGGGCTTCTGATTCTTCTGTATAACGCTTTGCAGAAAAATCCGGGTCAGGCAGTTCATTTCTGCATATCTTTCCGCTTTGAGTCATGGGCATACGGGACAGAGGAATAAATATGTTTGGTATCATATAAGCAGGCAGTTTTTTCAGCAAAAATGTACGGAGAGCTCTTTCATCAATTTCCGTCTGACAGGTATAATAGCCTGCAAGATATTTTTCTCCCCTTTCGTCATATCTGCACACCACGGCAGCAAGTTCAATCCCTCTAAAACTGTTCATAATACTTTCTATCTCTCCAAGCTCAATGCGCAATCCCCGAAGTTTTATCTGATAATCATTTCTGCCATGGAACTCTATATTTCCATCACATCGTATCAATCCCATGTCACCCGTTCTGTACATTGTATTACCGTCAGAAAACGGATCAGGCAGGAATTTTTCTACTGTAAGCTCGCGGTTATTAATATACCCTTTTCCAACACCATCACCTGATATGTAAATCTCACCAATTATTCCGGCAGGCAGAGGTTTCAGATCTCTTTCAAGAATATAAATGTTAGTATTTGCCACAGGTTTTCCTATGGTAATATCGTTTTCATCAGCGAGCGTCAGTGCCGACCAGACTGTTGTTTCTGCCGGTCCGTAAATGTTGTATATTTTTGCGTCAGTATATTTTTTTAATTCTGCACAAAGTCCCTGAGATAATTCCTCGCCGCCAAGAATAATACTGCGAAGAACCGAGAGGTATCCAAGATTATTTCTGTCAAAAAGGAAACTGCGCATTTTTGTTGGTGTTGTCTGCAAAATCTGTACTCCACCTTCTGAAATAAGCCTGCCTAGTGCTTTTTGGGAAATAACCTGCTCGTCGTCCGCAAGATAAATCACCATACCGTTTAACAGCGGCAAAATACTTTCTGTAACGAAAATATCAAATACAATATCCGTTACCGATACAATACTTTTTACATCTTCGTTTATTATTTTACCTGCAACATTAAACCGGTTGAATGTGCAGTAATTCATTACGTTTCTATGAGTTATGGCAGTACCTTTAGGTTTTCCGGTCGAACCCGAAGTAAATATCACATAACAGATATCATCGGAACTTCCCCGTTCCAGAGGAACTTCGGAAATGTATGAATAATCAAAGCTTTCGAGATTTATTTCCTCTACAAAGTCACAGCTGTATCCACAGGTAAGTACCAGACCAGCCCCTGTGTTTTTTATCATATATTCAATTCTCTGTACCGGAAAATCGGGGGAAACAGGCATATATGCACCGCCTGCCTTTAATACCGCAAGAATGGCGATAATGATAAATGGACTTCTATGAGCGATTATAGGTACAATACAATTTGAGCCTATACCTTTCTCACGGAGAAAATGTGCCAGAGCTTCAGACATTATGTTCAGCTGTCCGTATGTATATTTCTTTCCTCTGAAAACAAGAGCAGTCCTGCGCGGATGTTTTGACGCAATTTCAGAAAAAGCTTCGTGAACGCATTTATCCCTGAGATATTCTGCGGATGTATTGTTAAAATCATGAATCAGCATTTTATATTCTTCATCGGGGAGAATCGATATATCCTTCACATTACTCTCCGGGGCAGCAACCATCTGTCGGATGATATGCTTTATTCTTTCCGCAAAAAGCTTTATTTCTTCAGGCACTGTAAAAATATTTGTCTGATAATCAATAGTGATTGTGTAACAGTCAAGACTGTCACGATTGTCGATATGGAAGGCTATCGGTACTTCACAGTAACCGTTTGAGAACCATTCAGTCTTTGCAGGAATACGGGTTCTTGCGTTTTGACAACTTACCATAATATCGAAAAGACGTCCTGAAAAACCTGTCTTTTCTCTTATTCCACGTATAATTTCGCCATAGGGAAATTTACTGTGTCTGAAAATCTCCCTGTGGATAACAGCTGTTTTTCTGCAAAGTGAAAATACGCTTCGATTTTCATCCACATCTTCGGTGAGTGGTATAGTAGAAATAAACATTCCCGCAGTATTTTTCTCTTTTGAACTGTTTCTTCCAAGAACAGGCACACCAATTGTTACTGTATTGTTATCTCTGTTGATCTTTGAAAGATAAATGAGTACTGCACTCTCAAAAAGTGCAGCTGGTGAAATCTTATTTTCTTCACAGAATATATCTGCCTTACGGGAAAGCTCTGTCGGTAGAGACGTAGTATATCTTTCTGAAACAGCACCGTCAGTACTCTTTCGGCAGACTCTTACAGGGGTTTCCGTAATATCATGGCTGTATTTTTCCGACCAGTAAATACGGTCCTTTTCATATTTTTCTGATGATAAGTATCCGTTATATTTTTCGATACATTCGGTAAAGGTACAGGCTTCACTGTCTGTCTTTTCGCCATTGCAAAGTTTTACGTAAATTTCATATACATCTCTTGCGAGAATACTGAAAGTCCAGGCGTCAGAAATTAGGTGACTTGCACACAGCATTATACCCGAGCTTTCCGGAAGTTCAAACACAGTTATCCGAAACATCTCGGAATCATTCGCGTCAACAAATGGTATATGTGCCTGTTTACGGCAGTATTTTCTCATTTCATTACTGGAGTTAAATTTTCTAAAATCTGTTTTATCAACACATTCATCAGCTACATACTGCACTGTTTTTCCGTTCTCTGAGCAAAATCTAAGCCTCAGAGCCTCGTGTTTCCGGATAAGAATGCTTACCGCCCGCATTAAAAATTCTTTTTCAAGTTTCTTTTCAAATATCACCGCTCCGCAAAGAACCGATATACTTGTGTTTTTGTAAAATTTCTGAAGTTCATCAATATTTTTCTGTGAAGGTGTCAGATTGTATCGTTTCATAAATAATTCCTTACTTGACTTTCTTTTTGGTTCTGTTTTCATTTTATTATATAACAAATTTTGATAATGTATAAATAAAAAAACATCATCTTGTAAACAACGTGTTCATACGATTTATACAAGATGATGTTTTTTTGAATTGGGACAGATGGATTCGAACCATCGACTGACGGAGTCAAAGTCCGTTGCCTTACCGCTTGGCTATGCCCCATCATGTAAGCTGTAAATACAACATTGATATTATATCATATAATATATTTACGTGTCAATAGTTTATTTTGATATTTTTTTGTAAACAATAATACTCAAAACTTCGCATTCAGAAATTATATTATATTGTTAACTAAAACTATACGGTTTTTGTGTTTCTGCATTTC
>JAEDJV010000096.1 GCA_016296165.1 Oscillospiraceae bacterium
AAAGGAAGTAAAAACAAGCCTAAAAATCGACCTTAAGCCATTTACTTAGTCAAGGCCGTTAACTGAAATGATGTGTCAAAATATTTTTACCGTTCTGAAGGAAATTAAGGTTTAAAATCAATAGCTCAGTCAATCGGGAAAACGCTTGTAATCTGATTACTGTCTCAAAAACATAAATCCGAACACTACCGTTTACGGTACGTTCGGATTTTTTTGAGCTGTGCAGATGGATTATATGGGATTTAAGTGATTAGTTACAATCCCCTGTCAGTTACAATCCCCCACCCTTTTCAAGTGGGCAAAATCTGTTTAGCCAGGGCATTGGTACTGGGACAATAAAAAACAGGAGAATAAGGTATAACTGAAAGACAGAGATTATACATATACTGGTTATAACATCTGCTTAAATTGAAATCCGGCGGTTAGTGATTTTATTCTGCGTTCAGTCTGTCCATGATTTCAGCGAGGTCTCCGCCCGGTACAAATGATTCAGGATTGCTGAGCTTTTTTATATACTCGTCTTTCTTTTCTTCAGTTATATTCAGACTTCTAAAATCTGTAAGTGCATCAATCGCTCCTTCAAGTGTTAATCGCTGCTTTTAAGTCAATATTCGCGAATCACCGGATATGAATTTATTTTCAAATATCCGGCATCATTATATATCTGTATCATGGTATTATTTCTCTCAATTAGTTTTCGATGAATACTCCACAGTTCTTCGTCAGATGGTTCATATTCAAATATACATTCATACGCCTTCCTGTATAAATCAGATTTATCATCAAGTGATATTTCTGTGCATTCATCTGTACAGCAGCAATCCTCTTTGAAGAATGCTATCGTTTCATTTACACACTCCCCGCCATTTTTATAAATATACAACTTGCAGAATTTTTCAAATGTCCTGGAAAAAACAATATCTTCTTCCGTAGATATCAATGAAGATCCCTTATACGGAAGTCTGGATAATACAATATCGATACAGACAGAATCCCTGAAAACCTTTAAATCATTACGCTTTCCAAATGCTTTTATAAAATAATATTCTGCACACACAATATTCCACACAATCAATCGATATTCATTGTCTCTTGAGATTTTTCTTAATGTGATATAAATATCCCGTATGGATTTATTTGCTGGTACTGTATCGAGAATAACCAATACTCTTTCACCGGCTGCAATTAATTCTCTGGATCTATTCACAAGATTACCGTTCCCATTGACATACTCAACAGCTTTTAGTACTTGTTCGGGCAATGTCCTTCTGAACAGCAATGATAAAGTATCATCTTCCTTATCCTCAAACAAATATATCACAACGATACCTCCAGTTCTCTTTCTGACAATGTTACAAAACAAGTATCATCAAAATCACAAAACTTTCTCTGTGTCTTATAGTCTACAATCGTTATACAATTTGCTTTCTTCAAAGCACTCAGAATTTTATATTTTTCATCATATAAATCAAAACGGTCAAACACCAGCAATTCAGGGCCAGCATTAATTATTCTTTCAGGATCAACTCCAAGCAAAATATCGTTGTATGTAATTGCTATAATTCTACTGTCATTAATTGATTTTATCATTTTTACAAGAAATGTTTTACCTGTTGCCGACATAGGGTTAAAATCATACAGACCAGGTTCCAAATCGATATTCACAGTTCTGTTCATGGCTATAAAACTCATCATAAGACAACCTCATTAAAAGTAGAAATAGAATATTCATGTCCCGCATAACTAATAGCTGTTTTTCGGATTTTTTCATCCACTATTGTCACACCAAAATCATGAAGCAAAACCATACCATTCTCACAATAGTTAAAAATAGCATCCCTTGCATTTAGACCGCATTCCTGCAAATCTACTATCTTGTCAGGATTACAATAAACACATATAGCAGCTTTGCAGCCTGTACTAAGTTCCGATACATAAAGCTTTACCCCGAACCTGTCAAAAAAGGTATATGAATCAATCAGTGTTCCGCCATCTATAGATTTTACAAGGTTATTCATATTGTCATCAGCTTCAAGTATTAATTTTGAAAAAGCAGCATCTATATCCACAATATCTGCCTCTCTGTAATCTGAATCATAAACTTCCAGCATTTTTTTCTCCCAGCAATAAAAGTAATCATCATGTTTTATAATCTTATTATACACTATTCATGTCCAAACTTCAATATGGATATAAATGAAAACCGCCGGATTCCGATGCAGAATCCGGCGGTTATTGATTTTATTCTGCGTTCAGTCTGTCCATGATTTCAGCGAGGTCTCCGCCCGGTGCAAATGATTCAGGATTGCTGAGCTTTTCAATGTATTCTTCTTTCTTTTCTTCAGTTATATTCAGACTGCCGGAACAGCTCCGAATTTTTCATACCAGTATTTGCATACAGCTATCATATCAACTGGATCAGGGCATTCATTCCATCCGCTGTCGGCATTGTTATCTATGCTTACCCATTCTGATTTTTCATCTGTTCTTATAAACAGTCTGATATCATCAGCTGCCTTTTCAAATTTTACTGATTCATCGCCATTGAAAACCGGAAACGTAAATCCGGAGCCGCCTGTAATGGCAGCACTGACTAGATACATTTTTCATTTTGCATTATAATAAAATACCGCCAGCTGGGTTCTGTCTCTGAGATCAAGTTTTTCAAGAATACTTGTAAGATAATTTCTTACAGTCCCTTCACTAAGTGCAAGATCTGAGGCAATCTCTTTATTGCTTAATCCTTCAGCAACAAGTTCAATTATCTCATATTCCTTTCCTGTTATGTCGTATCTGGAATAATCAAAACCGCTTGTCTTTTTCATAAGGTCAGGTATTCTGTTTACAACCTGATTGCCGAAAACACTCTGTCCTTTCATAACAGCCTCAAGTGCCGGAGCTATGCCGTTAAAATCCTGTTTCAGTATGTAACCCTTTGCACCTATATTAAGTGCCTTTACAATATATTCATCATCGGAAAATGTAGTAAGATAAAGAATCTTCGCCTGCGGATCCTCCTTTAGTATTGCTTCTCCTGCTTCAAGGCCAGTCATCCCCTGCATGCGAATATCCATAAGCATAACATCCGGATGATTGTTCCTGTAAATTTCTATCGCCTCTTCCCCGTTGTTTCCGGTTGCGATAACATTTATAATTCCTGTACTCTCAAGAATAGTTTTAAGTGAAACTGCCACGAGCATATCATCATCAATTACGGCAATATTCATTTTTAATCCCCTTTCTTTGGTATAGTCATAAACACCCTGTATCCTTTTTCAGACGGAGTAAAATTAATCAGTCCTCCGACGCTCTCGGCTCTGTCTCTCATATTGGAAAGACCTATCCCGTTACTGTCGCAGGTGTCTTTGCATTTTCCGTTATCTGAAACAGTCACCTGCCAGAATGCCGGGTGTTCTCTTATAATTATACTGACGCTGTCACCTGTCGAATGTTTCATAATATTTGAAATACTCTCTTTCACAACGCCTATTATACAGAGCTTTATTTCTCTTTTGACACTGTCAGAAATATCGTAATCAAGTGAAACAGTAAACTTTTCTTCTGCCGACCTGATACATTCCGTAATCGCTGCCTGCATATCTATAGAATCATCATGAAGATTGTGAACGCTGTTTCTGATATTTGTCATGGCATTGTCAAGCGTATCTTTCAGACTTTCGAGCATTGGTTTCTGATTTTCGTCTTTATTTACGATACAGAGTGCTCCCACCTGAAGAAGTGATCTTGTAAGCATGTGACCTACATTATCATGTATTTCTCTGGCTATTCTGTTTCTTTCCTTAAGTGTTGCAACATGTATTTCATAGTCCTGTTTTAACATAAGTTCCCGGTTTTTTTCGCTGAGAATAATATTTTTCTCCGTTTCCATGTCACGGGTCTCATGATACAGCTTTGTAAATTTTTCTGTTTCCATCGAGTGTGACGACAGCAAAACTGCAATCAGCATACCGCAAAGTGAAAACAGTATCTTTTCCATATCATCCGCTGAAACATCCAGCAGAGCTGAAGCATACGGAATCAGAAAAACAAGCTTTTTCTGCCTGTTAAGCCCGTATGCGGCAATCGGAATTCCAAGCAGCATCTCCGGAAAAAACAGAGTCAGAATCGGAGCAGCCGCAATAATGAGAAAACTGTATTTTTTCTCCCTGAAATACCATGAAACTTCAGAAAGAATAATCGTAACCAGCAGTACAGCCACAGACCCGTAAAAATCAGATGAGGAATAACATAGTGCAAGTGAGAAAAGAATCAGAACAGATTTATCTTTTATTATTGTCAATTTTTATCACCGTAAATATTATAACACATCACGCACACCATACGCAATGTGTCCGGCAAACAAAAATCCGTATCTGAAATTTACAGAAAAAACCGCTGAGGATAATTCTTATATACTTAAACATGACAAATGTCATATTAAGAAATGACATTATTCACTTATCAGAAACGGAAAATGATATTATAATAGAGACATAAACCAAACAGGAGGTAACAAAAATGAATGAAACAGTTGTAAAAATTGAAAATCTCGTAAAAAGATACAAAGATCTTATCGCAGTTGACCATCTTAATCTCGAAATAAAAAAAGGTGAAGTTTATGGTTTGCTCGGACCTAACGGTTCAGGAAAATCAACCACTATAAATTCTATGCTCTCACTTCTCTCATATGACAAAGGCCGCATAGAGATATTCGGAAAGGAAATGACTCCGGTAAGCTATGATATAAAGAAAAAAATCGGAATCATCATGCAGGACGTTGCGGTATTTGACGAGCTTACAGTTTATGAAAATATCGATTATTTCTGCGGACTGTACATAAAGGACAAAGAGACAAGGAAGAAATACGTAAACGACGCTGTTAATTTTACCGGATTAAATGACTTTTTAAAGTTTTACCCGAAAAAGCTTTCAGGCGGTCTTTTAAGAAGACTCAATATAGCCTGCGGAATAGCTCACAAGCCGGAACTGATAATTCTTGATGAACCGACAGTTGCCGTAGATCCGCAGAGCAGAAACCGCATACTTGAAGGCATACAGGAACTCAATCAGAACGGCGCAACTATAATCTATACCTCGCACTACATGGAAGAGGTTGAGCAAATCTGCACACGTATTGCAATCATGGACAAGGGCAGAAAAATTGCCGAAGGAACAAAGGAAGAACTTAAGGGAATGATAAAAAATACTGAAACTATAACAGTAGAAACTGATAATGTACCTGATGAAATCCTGAAAAAAATCAATTCACTTTCACACATTTATGAAACTGAACAGAACGAAGACAAACTTATCATCAGATGCTGCGGCGGAAAGCACAATCTTATCAGAGTACTTAACATTCTGCAGGAATCAGAACTGAACTTCGGAAGAGTTTATACAGAACTTCCTACTCTGAATGACGTATTCCTTGAAATTACAGGCAAAGCTCTTCGTGACAGGGAGGAATAAAGATGCTTCATAATTTAAAATATGAATTATTGATAAGAATAAAATCCAAAGGGCTTGTATTCTGGATGATACTTTTTCCAATAGCCTTAGGAGCATTTTTCAAAATCTCATTCGGAAATATCTATGACAAATACACCAGTTTTTCAACTGTTCCTGCGGCAGTTGTTGAAAATGTTTCAAATCCGGTATTTCATGAAGTTATTGATAAAATATCGGAAGGCGATGAACCGCTTCTTGAAGTTACATATACTGACCGCAAAGATGCACTTGAACTTCTTAAGGATCAGAAAATCAGCGGTATCATATGGATTGATGATGAAATCACACTTTCCGTTGCCTCTGACAGCATAGAAGCTACTGTCCTTGAATCATTTCTTAATCAGTACAAACGTCAGGAAAAAATAATAACTGATACAGCAAAATCAAATCCCGCTGCACTCGAAAATGTAATAAGTGAGATAAGCAGCGAAACACAGAGCTGTACAAGAATTCCTCTGACTGAAGGAAACACCGACAACATGTTGAATTATTTTTATAATCTCATAGCAATGGTTGCCCTTTTCGGTACAGAAGGCGGACTTGAGGCAGCAATCAGAAATCAGGGAAATCTCTCTGCAGTAGCAGCAAGAAAATGCACATCTCCCTCAAAAAAATCAGTAACCCTTCTCACTTCACTGATCTCTGCATGTATAGTTCAGGCCCTGTGCTGCGCACTTACAGTAACTTATGTAAGATTTATTCTTAATGTTGATTTTGGAAGCCGCCTTCCGCTGGTTTACCTTTCCGGATTAATCGGCTCTATACTCGGTGTGTCGCTTGGTTTTGTTATCGGTTCAGTCGGAAAAGCAGGTGAAAATGCAAAGACCGGAATCTGTATGGCAATATCCCTCGCAAGCTGTTTCTTCAGCGGGCTCATGGCAAACAACATAAAGCCAATGATAATTTCAAAAGCACCATGGTTCAATGAAATCAACCCTGCTGCACTTATTTCAGATTCATTCTATTGTCTGAATGTTTACTCTGACTATGACAGATATATTCAGAAAAATATCACTATGCTCATTCTCTCAGTTCTTCTGGCTGTAATCGGCCTTATACTCACAAGGAGGCGCAAATATGCAAGTCTTTAATGCGTTTATGAAGGTTCTTAGAAAAAATCTTCCTACAGTTATAATCTGGATAGTTATATTTCTTTCCATTTCCGTTGTCGTTTCAAAAAGCGACTCAGGAAACAGTGAATTCAAGTCAAAGGTTCTGAACGTGTGTGTATTTGACGAAGACAATACAGAGGCAAGCAAAGCATTAAGAGATTTTATAGATTCAAAACACAATATTGTCGAACTTGAAAACGACAGTGCCCGCATACTTGATGAACTTTTCTATGAAACAACCGACTATGTTCTTACAATAAAAAAAGGTTATGAAAAAAATCTTCTTGAAGGAAACACAGAAAATCTTTTCGATAACCAGTATGTACACGAAAGCTACTCAAATGTACTTATGACAAATCTTGCTGACGAATATGTAAAAACCGTTCGTGCATTTCTTATTAAAGGCGACAGCCTTTCAACTGCTGAAGAAAACGCAGCCGAAACACTCTCAGTAAACGTAAAAGTTACAAAGGAAACTTTTAAGGAAGAACACATCTATTCAGATGACTACAGTGCACTTTTCAGCGCATACTTCCAGTACCTGCCTTATGTATTTATGCAGATACTTGTTTCTGCACTCTGTCCGGTTCTTCTTGCAATGAACAAAAATAATATCAGAAACAGGACAAACTGTTCAAGTCTCAGACCGGGTTCTCAGACATCCCAGATATTTGCGGGCAGTATGATATTTGTGCTTGGTATATGGCTGATCTTTATGATCTCAGGTGCAATACTCAACGAAGAATTCTATAAAGGCAGAGCTCTTCTGGCTGTACTGAACAGTTTCGTATTTATCGTAATCTGCACAGGTATCGCTATTCTTATCGCATCATTCAATCCCGGACGTGTAGGTGTAAACATCCTCTCAAACATCATAAGCCTCGGAATGAGTTTTCTCTGCGGAATCTTTGTACCGCAGGAGGCACTCTCCGACAGCGTACTCAATGCAGCCAGATTTCTTCCGGCTTACTGGTACATCCGGGTAAATAACATGCTCTCAGGCATTTCAGGGGAAATATTCTCCTCATCACTTTGCTTTAAATTCATAGGAATAGAGGTACTTTTCGCACTGGCTCTCTTTGCAGCGGCACTTACTGTAACAAAAATAAGACACGATAAAGCTTAAAATACCTGGTTTCTTACTAATGGAAACATATGATAAGCAAAACAGTTGTCATATGTTTCCATTTCCGTTTCCGGGGAATGCTGAATAAATCGGGGCATTATCAGTTTACTTCATAATAATATTTACTTAAAGCACTCATTATGTGCCTGCTTTTTTCAGTAACATCAGAACCATCATCATTGTATAATTCATTCCATATAATTTTATTAATATCATAGTTGTAATATATATTAAACCATTTTCCATTTAATATACTGTTATATTTATCAATGCTGACTTTTGTCATTTCCATAGGATTTGGTTTTTGTTCATATTTTTTTAAAATACTAAAGTACGCTTCATCCGACCTGTTTAATATATTCGGAGAATCAACAATATATTTTATAAAATCCCAGGCAGCCTCTTTTTTCTGAGATTTTTCAGAAATTAAAAATCCCATTCGCGGGTAAACTGTACCCGACAATTCATCAGAGTATCCTACATCATAATCCTCAAATTCGTCATACCCTGAATTCATGTAAAATGATGACGGACTTCCAAAATTAAAATTAAACCAGTGGATTAATTCAGGATACTCAGATACAAATTCATATTCCGGATTCTGAAACTGTTCGTAGTATTTTTCATAAAGCTGAACTAACTTTATAATATCTTCCTGGCTAACTTTTAATCCAGCCATATTCTTATCGCTTAAATATACTGTAATAATATCTAAAAAATTCTGGGAATAAATAGAAGCTACAAACGGAGACTGGCTTTCAACTATGTCTCCGAAATATTCGGATAGTTCTTTACCGTCATTTGTCAGTGACGAAGCAATTGTTTCTAATTTATAAAATGCCGGCATCAGATAAAGCTTATCATTGTAACAGAAAGCCTCGATGATTTTTTCATTCATCATATCAAGGTTCAGTTCTGAATCATCTTTTAAAAATTCTTTTAAATCCGCGAAAAAATTATTTCGTATATATCCGGAAATATTCAGATATTCTGAAAACATAATCATATCCGGTATATCACCTGACAATATATCTGCATCAAACCTGTTAATAGAATCTTCATCATTTTCATAATTATATTTTTTGACTTCTATTCTGCATGTTTCATTCATACTGTTGAAATTTTTCACAGCACTATCTAATTCAGCGTCATCACTAAAACATGCAAGTTTCAGAACAATCTCCGAATCATTTTTCTGTTCAGATGATTGTTCTGATAAATGTGCTGTATATATGTTCATAATTTGATTTATTATCAGGCGATTACTGTTATCTATAATAACATCCCGTACTTCTCCGCTTAACAGTTCAGACTTTCTGGCGATGAGACATTTAGATAAATCAGACAACGTATATCCTGTTATATCATCATCGGTTATTATAAAGAAATCATAATCAGAGTTACCTTTCTGACATTTATAATTTCCGTTTAACTCACTTATATCGGCAATTTCTGTTTTAGATTTTAAACTACTGTCCGTACAATATATTTTTCATCTCCAAAAATTAACAAATCATTATCTCTGCCAGTA